>CAXUFU010000495.1:2235-2478 GCA_964250275.1 uncultured Chthoniobacterales bacterium
GCGCAATAAGTGCTTGCGTGGGGGGTACTTCCCCGGCTAACCACTGGGCGTCCTTCGCCAAAGCCCCAATATCTTGATGATCCGCGCCCTTTTTGTCGCCGCAGTTTCCTGCGTCCTGCTCTTCGCTGTCTCGCCGCTGCCGGCCCAGGCTGGACCAGCCGATAAGGAGGTCGCCGTTGCTCCGGTGCAGAGTCCGGAGATGGACCTTTTTCGCACCGGCGGCCTGGAATTTCAGGCTTTGAC
>CAXUFU010000496.1:0-2478 GCA_964250275.1 uncultured Chthoniobacterales bacterium
TCCTCCGCCGGCGCACGCACCTCGGCATCCGCGTCTTCGTCCAGCGGCGGCCGGGCCGAGAGCGTCTGGCCGGGCGGCAGCCGGTAGACCAGCGTGCCCGCGGGCACCAGGCCGATTTTATCCGGCGAGGTTTTGCCGTGCTTTTTTTTTCCGCCGCCGCGGCCGCCATCCCGCGCACGCAGATGGGGATCGTAGAAAAGGGAAACCAGGCTGTCAGTGTGTGGATCTGCCCGTCCGGCCCGCCCCGGGGCACAAAGGATTCCCGGCGGAAACTGGAGCTGCCGGGACCGCCATCTCCGGCCTTGGCAAAAATACGGACGTGGTCGACAAACATCAGCCCGTACTCAACCACGTTTCCGGCTCAACCGCATCCTCTTGCGGATGGGTTCGTCAGGAATGGACAGCGGGCGGGCCCCTCCCCCGGGAGGTCCTGGCGACCTACATTAAGGGTTAGCCACCTTTGGCGGCGACCAACGACTCGTACATCTCCTGCGTCTGCTTGGCGATTGCGCCCCAACTGAACTTGTCCACCGCCCTTTGCCGGCCGGCTTGCGCAAAGCGCGTCCGCATCTCCGGGTCGGCCATCAGTTCGTTCACGCGCGCGGCCAGATCGCGGGCAAACTGCTCCGGGTGCACGGGTTCGTACGGGCTTTCGGTCATCTGCTCGAGCGGGACCAGGTAACCCGTCTCGCCATGCACCACCACTTCTTTGATCCCGCCCACGGCACTGGCGACGACCGCTGTCTCGCACGCCATCGCCTCGAGGTTGATGATGCCGAAGGGCTCATAGATCGAGGGACAGCAAAAAACCGCCGCGTTCGCGTACAACTCGATCACGGTGCGCTTGTTGACCATTTGCTCGATCCAAATGACGCCCGCGCGTTGCTCCTTGGCCGCAGCCACAGCTTCCTTCATTTCGGCGGCGATCTCCGGCGTGTCCGGCGCACCGGCGCAAAGCACGACCTGGAAACCGGGATCAAAGAATTTGATCGCGTTGACCAGGTGGATGATGCCCTTTTGGCGCGCGATGCGGCCCACAAAAAGGACGTAGGGCACGTCCGGGTCGATCCCGTGGGCCGCGAGCTCGGCTTTGGAACCCGCCGCATGATACTCCTTCGGGTCGATGCCGTTGTAGATGATGTGCACCCGCGCTTCGTCGACCTGGAATAGCCGCAGCACGTCGGCTTTGGTTTCCTGCGAAACCGCCACGATCGCGTCGGCCATTTCCATGGCGGTGCGTTCCACCCAACAGGTAAAATCGTACCCACCGCCGAGTTGTTCGCGTTTCCACGGCCGCAACGGCTCGAGCGAGTGGACGGTCAGGACCAGCGGGATGCCGTAGTTGAGCTTGGCCAGGATGCCGCCCAGGTGGCTGTACCAGGTGTGGCAATGCACGACGTCCGCGTCGATGGCGGCCGTGTTGAAATCAACGCAGCGGCTGGCGGCGGCGAAGGCGGAACGCAACGGCTTAGGGCAGGTGTAGCTGCTCGTGTCTTTCGGAAAGCCGCGCACGGTCAGATGCGCTTGGTCTTCTTGCTGGTCGCCGAACGCGCGCACTTCGACGTCGATTAATTTAGCCAGCTCGCGGGAGAGATATTCGACGTGGACCCCTGCCCCGCCGTAGGTGTGCGGTGGGTATTCGTTGGTCAGGAAGAGGGCTTTCATAAGGCACATATAGCCTGCCTAGCTTGCCGGGGGAGCCGCAAGCGAAATCCCTGTAACGTGGGGCGCAGCGTAGCGCCTCAAAGAAAAAGGTAGGGGCTGGCTCTCCGAGCCGTCCCATTCTGTCTGGCAATCCTGCCGAGGCCATGGGTCGCGCCAATTGAATGGTCCGCTCCCCCAGACAGTCAGGGACGGCTCGGAGAGCCCGCCCCTACCTTTTTTTGGCTGCCGCTGCGCGGCGGGGACCTACCAGGCGAACCTCAACCTTAGAAGAAAATCGGGATGATCAAAATCGCCACGATGTTGACGACCTTGATCATCGGATTGATCGCTGGCCCCGCCGTATCCTTGTAGGGATCGCCGACCGTGTCGCCGGTGACGCTGGCCGCGTGGCCGAGCGAACCTTTGCCGCCGTGGTTGCCTTCCTCGATGTACTTTTTGGCGTTATCCCAGGCGCCACCGCTGCTCGTCATTGAGATCGCCACGAAGAGCCCGGTCACGATCGTGCCCAGCAGCATGCCGCCCAGGGCCTCGCGGCCCAAGCCCGGCATCGCCGCCACCAAAATCACCGCCACCACCGGCAAGAGCGCCGGGATGATCATCTGACCCAGGGCCGCCTTGGTCACGATATCCACGCAGGTGCCGTATTCGGGCGTGTCCTCGCCCTTAAGAATACCCGGGCGTTGCGCGAGTTGCCGGCGCACCTCCCGCACCACAGCGCCGGCGGCGTTGCCCACCGCATCCATGCTGAACGCCGTGAAAAGAAACGGAAGCGCCCCGCCGATGAACAAGCCCACGACCACGCGCGGATCGTTA
>CAXUFU010000497.1:0-2458 GCA_964250275.1 uncultured Chthoniobacterales bacterium
GCTCCTCGCCGTAAACGCGGAAAATGCGCACCAGTTCTTCCGCGCTGGCGGTATTAACCAGATCGGCCGCGGAGCCCGGTGCGGACTGATCCATGCGCATGTCCAACGGGCCGGCTTTTTGGAAACTGAAGCCGCGTTCGCCGCAATCGAGTTGAGCCGAGGAAACGCCGAGATCCAGCAGCAGCCCATCGACCTGGTAGATCGCGAGTTCGTCGAGCACGCGGCCGAGCTGCCGGTAATTGGCCTGGCGCAGGGTCAACTGCCCTTCGTCGAGCGCCGGTCCGGCGAACTGCCGCCGGCAATGCTCGATGGCCGCCAGGTCGCGATCCAGGCCGATGACTTTGGCGCCCGTTTCCAGCAGCGCGCGCGCGTGGCCGCCGCCGCCGATGGTCCCATCGACAATCAGGCGGCCCGGGCCGGGCGCCAGGGCCCACAACGTCTCCGTCAGCAGCACCGGCCGGTGATAGGCCGGCGGCGGTACGCTGGGCGCGGACGCCGGGTCGGGAGCGTCGGCGTTCATGCGGCGGCGAAAGGTAAAAGGCTTAAACGCGAAACTTTGCATAACGAATGCCGCCGGAGGAGCCGGTGGGTTTGCGTGCCAAAAAAAAGGCCAGACGGACCGAGGAACCCGCGAGGGCGGCGCCCGCGGCGGTAGCGGCGAGCCGGGTGGAGGCCGTGGTCAAACGCACGCGCGGCGGCGGGACCGTGGGAGGCTGATCTTCGCCCTCGTCGCCCTCGGGATCGGGATAATTGATTTTCATGGCCGTGTTCTCTAGAGACCCTGGGAGGCGCCTACGCGGTTGGCGGTGTCGAGCTCCTGCGGGCGCACGGCTTCCCAGCGCGCCGGATTCCAGATTTCAAAACAGGAAAAGGTGCCGAGCAAGAGCAACTCCCCTTGCAAGTCCGCCGTGCGGCAAAACTCTGGGGGCAGGACGATGCGGCCCTGGCCATCGGTGTCGCAGGGCTGGACTTCCGAAAAGTGGATGCGCTGAAACGAGCGCCGTTCCGCCTTGGAAAACTCGCTGTCGGCCATGAGCGCCTCGTAGGTCTTCTGGAACTCGAGCAGCGGCAGGACGTCGATGTGCGACCGGTCGACGGAGGGGATGAGGTAGAACGTTTCGGTGGCGCCATCGCGCCAGTTTTTGGGGATGGTGATCCGGTGCTTGGGATCCAGCACTGGCCGGAACTTGCCGAGGAACAATCGAGTTGGAAGTGCATCGGGCACGAGTCAGTAGCAGAAACGAGGCCCACTTTGCCCCACTTCGCCCCACTTCTAGGGAATTACCGCTTTATTGGCAACGAAATACCATTTCTGGGTCGCGTTTTCTTTCGGCCAGCCCGGCGTCGGACAATCACCGCCACGCTTTGAGTTGCAGATTTGCTATCCGGTTGGGATGTTCGGCCCGGTTCGCGGCCTGCCGGGCGCGCGGCCGAAACACCATCCCAAAGCAAACGTGAACGGTCCCACTCTGCACGCCGAGGCTCTCGATCACGCCGTCGCGCGGATCGTCCAAACGACGCCCGTTTACGATATCCACACGCACCTGTACGCGCCGGCGTTCGGCGATCTGCTGCGTTGGGGCATCGACGATTTGCTCGTCTATCACTACCTGGTGGCAGAAGGCTCCCGGTACTGGGACTTTCCGGTCGAGCGCTTCTGGCAACTGGATAAACCCAGCCAGGCCGAACTGATCTGGACGACCCTTTTCGATCAGCACTCGCCGCTTTCGGAAGCCTGCCGGGGCGTGCTGACGACGCTGCACGCGCTGGGCCTCGACGTGCGGGAGCGGGACCTGCCCGCCTTGCGCCGCTGGTTTGCCCAACACAAGGTCGAGGGCCATCTCATGCACGTGATGGATCTGGCCGGCGTGCGCACCATCGGCATGGCGAACTCGCCGTTCGATCCCGCGGAACGGGAGGTGTGGGAGCGAGGCTGGACGCACGACATGCGTTTTGCTTCGGCCTTGCGCATCGATCCGTTGCTGCTGGCGTGGCCGGAGACGGGCGCTCGCCTGGCGCAGTGGGGCTATGACGTGCGCGAGGAACCGGGCGACGGCACGTGCGCGGAAGTGCGGCGGTTTTTGGACGACTGGACGCGGCGGATGCAACCGCTCTACCTGACGCTGACGGTGCCGCCGGATTTTCTTTCCCCGGCCGATCAGGCGGCGGCGCGGCTGCTGGAAAACGCCATCCTGCCGCATTGCGCGGAGCACAATCTACCGCTCGCGTTCATGGCCGGGGTCAAGCGAGGAGTCCAGCCGGCCATGCGCCTGGCGGGTGACGGGGTGGGACGCGCGGACCTGGACACCTACGAGCATCTGTGCGCCGCGTACCCGCGGAACAAGTTTATGCTCAGCGCCTTGGCACGGGAAAATCAGCACGAGCTCTGCGTGCTGGGGCGGAAGTTTCGCAACCTGCACATTTTCGGCTGCTGGTGGTTTCTGAACGTGCCGTCGCT
>CAXUFU010000498.1:0-2454 GCA_964250275.1 uncultured Chthoniobacterales bacterium
AAGAGTAGATTGGGATGACGGGAACGGCGTCCAGGAGGATCTTCTCCGCGCGTTGGAAAACTTCCAAGCGCGCCGCCGGATCCCGCGTCCGGTCGGATTCAGCGATCAAACTGTCGTAGGTTGGATCGCTAAAGCCGGTATCGTTATTGAGGCCGCCCGTGAGATACATCTCCAGGAACGGCTTGGGATCGAGATAAGCGATCCAGCCGGCGCGACACACCTGATAATTCATGGTGTGACGTGAATCCAGGTAGACCTTCCATTCCTGGTTGACGATCCGCGCGTCCACGCCCAACGAGCGGCGCCACATCTCCTGGATCGCCTCGGCGATAACGCGGTGATTGTCGCTGGTGTTAATCAGAATCTCGATCGGCGGCAGACCCGCGCCGCCCGGGTAGCCGGCCTCCGCCAGCAGTTTTTGGGCGCCGGGAATGTCCGTTGGAATGGCGGCACGGGCGGTGTAGCCGCCGGTGTCCGGCGGAGTGTAACTGTGTGCCGGCAGTTGCCCTCCGCGCGTGACGTTGCGCACCAGGCTTTCCCGATCTACCGCCATAGCCAAGGCCCGGCGCACCTTGACGTTGTTCAGCGGCGGCTTGGTCACGTTGAGCATGTAATAGTAAATACCCTCGTAAGGGTCTATGTGGAGCAAATCGGGATGGTTTTTCCGGTACCAGTCGAGCTTCGACTGCGACACCTGCGAGGTCGCGTGCAGTTGGCCGGCGCGGAAAGCGTTGTCTTCGGCTTCAATGTCATCGGTCGGGTAAAAATGGATCTGCTTCAGCCAGACGTTCTTGGCGTCCCAATAGAACGGATTGCGCTCCACGACCACCTGCTGCTCCGGCTTCCACTCGACCAGCTTGAACGCTCCATTGCCGACGAAATGCTCGGGCCGCGTCCAGGTGTTGGTCGGTGTGTCGACCGGGCCGAGCTTGGCGATCGTGGAGATCGGCACGGGCGAAAAGAAGCGCTGGTAGAGCAGGCCCGTGAGAAGATACGGCGCCGGATCGTGCAAGGTGAGCCGCAGGGTGTGCGCATCCAGCGCTTGCACGCCGACCTGGCTGAAGTCCTTCAGTGTGCCTTTGTTATAAGCTTCGGCATTTTTCAGGACGAAGAGAAAATAGGCCGTCTGTGAACCCAGCCCCGGGGAGAGTTCGCGTTCGTAGGAACCGACAAAATCCTGTGCCGTCAGCGGTTCACCGTCGCTCCACTTTTCCTCGGGCCGCAGGTGGAAGGTGTAGACCGTGCCGTCCGGCGAAACGTCCCAGCTTTCCGCTACCCCGGGCAGGGGTTGCAGCGTGACCGGGTCCAGCCGCACCAGGCCTTCCTCCAGCGCGAAAAGAATATTGGCTTCGGGAATGCCCGTGACGGTGTTGGGATCGAGATCGTGCGGATCGGTGCCGTTGCCGAGATAGAGGATCCGCTCGCGATTTCCCCGTCCCACGTTGGTGTTCGGCCCTGGCCCGCGGTGCGATCCCGCGCTACCCGCCGGACGGCTGCACGCCGCCGCCAGGACCAACCACGCCGCCAGTCCCGCGACGCGCCAAAGGCTATTCATTTTGCCTGCTTCCATAGCTCCCTCCAGATTGAGTTCTACCTATCACAAAATCCGGTGAGAGCACGGAGCAAAAAACTCCCGGGCGCTCGAACCATTCCGGTTCGTCCGCGAAAATCGAGGCAGGCTTTCCGTTCGTCGGGAGCGTTCTAAATTGGTACTGTACCCGCCGCGTAGCGTGAACTGCGATCCTATTGCCCGCGCCTATCTTTGGCTGGAATACGCCGCATTCGGCGGGGCGTTGCGCCGTCGTAGAGAAGCGTTTTTGGCGGAGGTCGCCGGGGTGCGGCGTGTGTTGGCGCTCGGCGATGGCGACGGCCGTTTTCTAGCGGCGTTCCTGCGCGAAAACCCGGGCGCCATGGTGGATAGCGTGGACAGCAGCGCGCGCATGCTGGCCCTGGCCCGGGCACGGGCAGAACGGAGGGTCGGGGCGGTGGCCGTGGCGCGGCAGGTGCGTTTTCACTGCGCCGAGGCGACAGCCTGGCAAGCCCCCGCCGGGGTTCGCTACGACTTGATCGTGACGCATTTCTTTCTGGATTGTTTTGCCGACGACGCCATGGCGCACCTCATCCCGGCGCTAACCGATCTGGCCACGCCCGCGGCGCGCTGGCTGATCTCGGAGTTCCGACAACCCGCGGCAGGGCTGGCGGCCGGGCGAGCCAAGCTATGGATCGCCGGCCTGTATCGCGCGTTTGGTTTTGCCACCGGTCTCACAGTGCGCCGTTTGCCGGACTATCGCGCATATTTGGTGGCCCAGGGATGGGTACTCGAACGCGAAGCGATCAGCGAATGGGGCTTACTGACGTCCGAGCTCTGGGCAGCGAAGCTGCCAACTACTCCAAGGTAGGGATGGCTAGTGCAGCGCGGGACGGATTTTCCGCACCATGGGCAGACCCCCCGCG
>CAXUFU010000499.1:0-2449 GCA_964250275.1 uncultured Chthoniobacterales bacterium
GAAGCAGGAGCCGCAGGCGCGTGCCGTCGGCCAGGAGGCGGAAAGATTTGATGATGGAAGCCATCCCCGGCGAACACTATGCATCAAGACATCATGATTTGTTTATAAATAAATCTTGCTGTCCGCCTTTTTGGGGTTAAAAGACCGGACAGTTATTTTCTGTTTGCCGCCTGCCTCAACCTCAACCCCGACGTTCTCCAGCAATGCCGCGCCACTACATCTTCTCCAGCGAATCCGTCACGGAAGGTCATCCAGACAAGGTTTGCGATACCATCAGCGACCGCATTCTGGACGCTTGCCTCGCGCAGGATCCGGCGAGCCGGGTGGCGTGTGAGACGGTGGCCAAGGGGAACATCGTGATCCTGGCCGGCGAGATCACCAGCAGCGCCCGCTTCGATTATCTGGCGGAAACGCGCGCCGCCATCCGGGAGATCGGCTACGTCAACAAGGATTGCCTCTTTCACGCCGATACTTGCCAGATCCTGTGCGCGCTCAGCGAGCAATCCCACGACATCGCCCAGGGCGTCAACGAAGCCTCGCACGAAGGCAAGGACACCGATGAACAAGGCGCGGGCGACCAGGGACTTATGTTTGGGTTTGCGACCGATGAGACGCCGGAACTGATGCCGCTGCCGATCCAGCTCAGCCATCAATTGGGCCGGGAACTGGCCCGCTTGCGCAAGAGCGAGGAATTGCCCTGGCTGCGGCCCGACGCCAAGACCCAGGTCTCCGTCCAGTATGACGGGTATAAGCCGGTGCGGGTGGATACGGTGGTCGTGAGCACGCAGCACGCGGCGGACGTCAAACACAAGGAGATTCGCGGCGTGATCATCGAGATGCTGATCAAGAAGGTCATCGCCCCGCACCTGCTCGACGAGAAGACGCGGTTCTTTGTCAATCCCACCGGCCGTTTCGTGGTGGGCGGACCGGAAGGGGATAGCGGCCTGACCGGGCGCAAGATCATCGTCGACACCTACGGCGGCATGGGCCGGCACGGCGGCGGCGCGTTTTCGGGCAAAGACCCGAGCAAGGTGGACCGGTCGGCGGCTTACATGGGCCGTTACGTGGCCAAGAACGTCGTGGCGGCCAAGCTGGCTTCGCGGTGCGAGGTGCAGTTTGCCTACGCCATCGGCTTTCCTGACCCGGTCAGCATCAACGTCAACACCTTCGGCACGAACCTGGTTGACGAGGAGAAGATCGAGAAAGCCATCCGCGAGGTTTTCGATTTCAAGCCGGCGGCCATCGTGCGCGAGTTGAATTTGCTGCGCCCGATCTACTCGAAGACGACTAATTACGGCCACTTTGGCAAGGAAGACGATCTCGAGTCCCTCACCTGGGAAAAGCGCGACAAAGTGCAAGCCCTGCAATCCGCCGTCCAATAACTTTCTGCCGACACTGACCGACTAAAACGAATCGAACCTATGAGCACCGCTACTATCACCGCCCCAAGAACCAACGATTTTGCCGTGCGCGATCTTTCCCTGGCCGATTGGGGGCGCAAAGAGATCGAGATCGCGGAAAAGGAAATGCCGGGATTGATCGCGATCCGCGAAAAATACGCGGCGGAGAGTCCCCTGGCTGGCGTGCGGATCACGGGTTCGCTGCACATGACGATCCAGACGGCGGTGCTCATCGAGACCTTGGCCGCGCTGGGTGCCGAAGTGCGGTGGGCGAGCTGCAACATTTTCTCCACGCAGGATCATGCCGCCGCCGCCATCGCCGTGACCGGTGTGCCGGTATTTGCCTGGAAAGGGGAGTCGCTCGAGGAATATTGGGACTGCACCTGGCGCGCGATCGTGAATCCGGAAGGCAAAGGCCCACAACTCGTCGTCGATGACGGTGGCGACGTTACGCTGTTCCTGCACAAAGGTTTTGAGCTCGAGGAAGGCGACGATTGGGTCAACAGCGAAAGCACTTCCCACGAAGAAAAGGTCATCAAAGATTTGCTCAAGAAGATCAACGCGGAAAGCCCGTACATCTTCCACGAGTTGGTCAAGGATTGGCGCGGCGTCTCGGAAGAAACGACCACCGGCGTGCATCGCCTCTACAAGCTCCAGGAGCTAGGCAAGTTGCTGGTGCCGGCGTTCAACGTGAACGACACCGCGACCAAGTCCAAGTTCGATAACCTGTACGGCTGCCGGCATTCGTTGATCGACGGCATCAACCGGGCGCTGGACGTGATGCTCTCGGGCAAAGTGGCCGTGGTGTGCGGCTATGGGGATGTCGGCAAGGGTTGCGCGCAATCGCTCCGCGGCCAGGGCGCGCGGGTCATCGTGACGGAGATCGATCCGATCAACGCCTTGCAAGCGGCGATGGAAGGCTATGAAGTGACTACCATCGAAGACACGCTCGGCCGTGGCGACGTTTATGTGACGACGACGGGCAACGTGGACGTGATTACGATCGAGCACATGTCGCACATGAAGGACCAGGCCGTGGTGTGCAACAT
>CAXUFU010000500.1:0-2447 GCA_964250275.1 uncultured Chthoniobacterales bacterium
GATCATCGTGGCGGGTCTGCCCAAACTGCCGGCCGAATACGACTGCGAAAAAGCACGCGTCGCCTTGCGGGACAAACATGATCTGCTCGCCTTGCATTATGCCCAGCTTGGCCTGGCGCAGGAAAAGGAAAACCCGGATCTCTACTTCTACCTGGGTGAGGCGCGGCAGAATGTGGGGGGCAACGGCTCGAACGCTCCGTTCTGGCGCTCTTTTCGCGAGGCGGCCGCTGACTCTTACCGGGGGGCCTTGCGCTTGTATCCGGAAGATTCCGCGGTGCTCGTCAAGTTGGGCGAGGTCTTGACGCGGCTGGGGGATTTTTCCGCCGCTGCCGGCGTTTTCCAGCAAGCTCTCCGCTGGGATCCCAACTCGTCGACCGTCTTTACGTATTACGGCTTCTTTTTGCAGTCTTCCGGCCAGGATGCCGCGGCCAGGTCGGCGTATGAACGGGCTTTGAGCTTAAGCTATCAGGCAGCCGCCAGCGAGGGCCTCAGCCACCTTTCCAAAGCGCCTGCGGCCGGCAGTTCCGCGGACTGAAAAGGCTGGTCGGGCCGGCGCGAAAAGATGGGCGACCCAACCAGGAAAAAAAAGATTGCCGCGTGGCCCGGTTTTTGGCTACTTTTGCGCCCATCCCGCGCTGGAGTGTCGCGCCTGGTGCCTCTCCTTCATCCATCCAGTCTGCGCATTCCCGGCGTTGAGAAGCGGTTACAGCCTAAATCCCCTGCAGTTTACGTTACTTCGCATATGATTACGAAACGCTCCGTCCTGTCTGCTGTTGGCCTGGCTCTCCTGGGTTCGGCGGTATGCTCACTGTCTTCGGCTCGGGCAGATGACAAGGATGTTTTTGACTTGCAGAACGCCAGTGACGGCAAGGGCGCCACTCTGGACGAAGGCCGTTTTGAACGGCAGCGGTTCGTCTTCTCTTTTGACACCCGCTTCGGCTACGATGATAACACTCTGGACGAGCCGGACCACATCGCGGTCGCCATCATCAATCCCGTGACAAACCGGGAGACCATCGTGGACCGCAACAACAGCGTTCCCGCCAGCGTCTTCTTCAACGTCGATGCCGGCGTTTCATATACCGCCGCCGGTCCCCGCGCCACGCTCGGTGTCGCCGCGGACGTTGGCGTCAACTACTACCTGGACCGGCCCGGCCGCAATTATGACATCAACGGCGCGGTAACCCTCAACACCACGTACAAACTTTCCCCCCGGGCGACCGTGGGGCTGAGCAGCTATAACGCCTACGAATCCAATCCGGACTACGGCGCCTCCAATCTGACCGGTTTCACCGGGCAGGAAGGCTTGGCCGTCACGCATCCGGGCACGTCGGATCAGTTGGATGGCGATTTCTTTTACACAACCAATCACGTCCAGTTGAACTATCAGTTCACCCCCCGCATCTCCGTTGTCAGCTCGGGCGATGCGGTGGCCTTTGCCTACGCGGACAGCTTTTACGCCACCATCGAGGATCGGATCGAGTTGTACGCGGACGAGCAGTTCGTTTACTTGCTGCAACCGAGTCTGAGCGCGGTCGCGGAGTATCGTTTCGGCTACATCGATTATTTTAGCATCAACAGCGACTCGATCTCCAATTACGTGCTCGGCGGCGTGAATTACACGATCAATCCCCGGCTCAGTGGCCAACTGCGCGGTGGCGTCGAGTTTCGCGATTACGTCGATGGCAGTGAGTTCGACATCTCCCCGGATTTCAATGCCACCTTGAGCTACACGATTTCCGCTCGTTCGCAGGCGGCTCTCGTGTTGAGCTACGGCATCGAGGAAGGCGATCTCTCCACGGCCATCAGCAATGCCCGGACCTTCCGGATTGGGCTGGACTTCAATCAGACGCTTACCCAGCGTTTGAGTGCCTACATCTCGTTCTACTACACGCATGCAAATTATCATTCGCAGGGAGCGGCCGGCTTCACTACCGCCATCGCGGATGAGAATGACTTCGACGAGGACACCTATGATGTCTCCGTCGGCTTCCGCTACTCGTTCAACCGCGTCATCTCGGCGGAGGCCGGTTACACGTATTCGGATGTCGTGTCGCAGATCCCGGAGCGGGCCTACGACGTCAATCGTTACTTCGCGGGCGTTCGCTTCCAATTCTAGTCTCGGGACGAAACGCTTTTCCGGCGCAAACGGGCGCATTCATCCGTTGCAGACCCGCACTTCGCGGCTACGTTCCCCCTATGCAAAAGACTGACGCGCGTCCGGCTGCCGCCGCCGGCGAATCCAAGCTGCACTTCCTCGATTACTGGCGGGTGATCCGGGTCCGGTTCGGCATCGTCCTGTTGTCCTTTTTGCTGGTCGTGATTACCGCCGCGGTGACCACTTACTTCCTACCGCGCAAATACAAGTCTTCCATCACGATGGAGCTGCGGATGGCGGGCGATGATCCGCGGGTGTTCATAGACACAAGCACCGGCATCCCTGGTAA
>CAXUFU010000501.1:0-2167 GCA_964250275.1 uncultured Chthoniobacterales bacterium
AGCCTGGCCCGGACGGAAGAAGATTATCGGCTGGCGTTTAAGGGGATCATCGTCGTCGGCGTCTTCCTGGCGTGCTCGATCTTCGCCTTTCGCACCGCCTACATTTACAACCTGCACAAAAATGGCGTCGGCGCTTCCCTGGCGTGCATCCTGGTCATCTCGCTCGAGCTCTGGCTTACCGCCAACACCGCCAAAGCCCGTCTGTATTACCTGGGCGCCAGCGGGGTCATCGCCCTGGGCTGTCTGATCACCGTTTCCCGCGGCGCCTGGATGTCCGCCATCGTTGGCGTCATGGTCATCCTGGGCATTCGCGGGCGCGTCGGCCTGATCGTGAAGTGCGCGCTGGTCCTGCTCCCGCTGCTGGTCATCGGCTGGAAGTTTCTGCCCGATGATTCCCGCGATTACGCCACCAGTTTTGGGCAGGAGCACCTCAACATCAAGGCCCGGTACGACAGCATCGATTACGGCATGAAGCTCTTCGACGAAAATCCGCTCCAGGGCGCCGGGATGGGCCTGCGCAAGGATTACGATGCGACCAATATCGTCGTGCTCTGTCTGGCGGAGACCGGGCTGCCCGGCCTGATCGCCTTTCTCGCCCTCAACGCCGCCGTCGTTTTCATGGTCCTGGGCGCGCGCCGCGGCACACCGGAAGGTACCCTGGCGTTTTCCATCCTGGCTCTGGCGCTAGGGCTCATCCTAGGGAAATTCGTGCACGGGTTGGTCGATCATTACTGGAGCCGGGGCTCGCTGACGGCGGCGTGGGCCACCGTCGGCATGGCCACGCGCGTCATCGGCGATCAACGCCGCCGCCGGCAACAGCTCGCCCGCGAAAAGGAGATCGCGGCTTACACCCAGGCAAATGCGTTGGCAGAGCACTCCGTGGGCGCGCCCGGCTGAAGCGCCAGCCAGCACCCGCCGCCAGTTTGCATGAAGATCGCGATTTCTTTTCCGGGTTGCCACCGGCGTGGCGGCGTCGAGCGGGTGATGGTCGAATGCCTGAACTTCCTCGCCAGCCGGGGTCACGAGACGCACGCCTTCGCTTCGGAATGGGACCGGACCGTCCTGCGTCCGGAGGTGGTCTGCCATGATGTGCCGGTCCGCTCGCTCTTGGCGGCTGGACAGGTGGCGGCTTTTCGCGCCGCCAGCCAAAAGGCCATCGCCGAATTGTGTCCGGATGTCATCGGCAGCTTCGGCGTGGCGGCGGTTCCGGGCAGCGTGGTTTGGATGCAAAGTGTGCACGCCGCCTGGATTGACATTTGCCGGCGCAACCGGTCTTTCCTCGAACGGCTCAAGCAAGGGCTCAACCCTTTTCATCCCATGATCTTGCGCGCGGAAAAGCAAATGCTGGCCGGGCGTGAATACGGGCGGCTGATCGCCCTCACTCCGCAGGTGCGCGATGACTTGCGCGACTTCTACGGGGTGCCACCGGGCGATGTCGATGTCCTTCCGAATGGTTTCTCGCGCGCGGAGTTCAACCCGGGGGACTGGCAGCGCGATCGGGCGGAAGTTCGGCGCACGCTCGGCTTTCCGCCCGAGGCGCGCGTGATCGTGTTCGTGGCCAACGAGACCCAACGCAAAGGCCTGCCGCAGCTCCTGCGCGCGGTTGCCCGCTTGTCCGATCCGAGCCTCTACGTGCTGGCCGTCGGGCGCTTCGATCCGGCGTCCAGCGTGGCTCTGGCGAGCGCGCTCGGGCTCGGCGCCCGGGTCAAGTTCCCCGGCGCGAGCGCGCAGGTTGCGCGGTACTACGCCGCGGCGGACGTTTTTGCCTTGCCCACCCAGTATGAGGCCTGGGGCCTGGTCATCATCGAGGCCATGGCCTGCGGCTTGCCGGTGCTGGTCAGCCGCCTGGCGGGCGCCGCGGTCGCGGTGGAAGAAGGCCGGAACGGCCTTTTGCTCGACGACCCCCGCGACGAAGCAGAGATCGCCGCGAAACTGGCCGCCCTGCTGGAGACTTTGCCCGCCAGCGACCCGGCGGAGGTTGCCCGGAGCGTCGATCGCTACGAGTGGTCCGAGATTTTGCGCCAGTATGAAGAAATCCTTCAGGACCAAGCCGCAGCCCACTAGACCGGAGCGGCTGCTCCGCCGCGCCGCGCCGGAAACCGAGCCACGGGAGCAAGTATGAACGTCGCTTTGCTCACCGATTCCGACACGTTTGCCGGCACTGAGA
>CAXUFU010000501.1:2215-2444 GCA_964250275.1 uncultured Chthoniobacterales bacterium
AGTCGCACCCGTTCTGGTGTGCCCGGAGCGAGGCCAACTGGCCGAACGCAGCCGGGCCGAAGGCTTGCCCGTGGCGGGATTGGAAAAGCGCGGGCGCATTGGCTTCAGCGCGATCCGCCAACTCAGCCGGTGGCTGGCCGCCGGCAAATTCGACCTCGTGCACGCCCACAACGGCCGCACCAAGTTGCAAGCATCCCTGGCGCGGCGCTTGGCGGGACGTGGCCACGAC
>CAXUFU010000502.1:0-2440 GCA_964250275.1 uncultured Chthoniobacterales bacterium
TGTGGGTGGTGCTCGGATGTTGCGCCGGTCTGGCGGGTGCCGGCGCGTCCGCCGGCGCGGCGGATGCGGGCGACCCGGGCCAGGGCAATGCCTTGGAGCTATACCAGGCCGGCAAGTACGATGCGGCTTACGAGGCTTTTGAGGCGTTGGCCAAAGAACACCCTCGCATGGGTAACCTCGAGTTCAACGCCGGCGCCAGCGCGTACATGGCAAAACAGTACGCGGCGGCCCTCGACGCCTTCGGCAAAGCACTGACGTCCGCGGATCCGTCCCTGCAGGCCAAGTCCCAGTATAACTTCGGCAACGCGCTGTTCCGCCGCGGGGAAGAGCAGAAGGCCCGGCAGGAGAAAATCAACGACTGGCGCAACGCCATCCAGCATTACGATACAGCGCTCAATGAACTCAAGGCAAAGCAGCCGCCGCCGGCCGATGAGGCGCTCGCGAGCAACACGGCCTACAATCGCGACCTCGTCCAACGCGCGCTAAACGAGGAGCTCAAGCAGCCGCCGCCGCAGCAACCGCAGGACAAGCCGAACCAGCCGAAAAGCCCCGACCCGCGGCAGCAATCCCAAGGGGGCCAACAGAACAAGCGGGATCAACCGCCACCGCAACAGAAGTCCGCGTCGCAAGGACCACCGAAGCCCCAGGACCAGGGCCAGCCAAACCAGCAGGGGCAACAGCGCGACCCGCACGATACACCTTCGGGTGACCAGCCCCAAAAAGGGCAGGCAGGCCAACGCCCCGATCCCTCGTCCGTCCCCAACCAGGATAAGCCCCGGCAGCGGGGCGATTTTCAGGCGCAGCCGGGCGCACACCCCGGCGAGACGCCCAAAGAACAGGGGCAACAAGCGCCGCCACCCCAGGAGGGCGCGCCCGGCGAGAAAGGGAAGATGACGCCCGACCAAGCCCGCACGCTTCTGCAATCGCTCAAAGACGAAGATACCACGGTCAACTTGAACGATGACGCCGAGAGAAGACGCGATGAACCCGTCCTCAAAGATTGGTAGGCTGCCCGGCGCCGGCCGCCGCGGCGTTTCGCCCCGCGCCGGATCCTGGGCGGCGCTCGTGCTCGTGCTGGTACTGACGGCGGCGCCGGGGGGGATGACGCCAGCCCGCGGGGATGAGCCCTCGGCTTCGGCGAGTCTCGTCGAGGCGGTCGTCGAGGCGGGGCAACCGGCGGAATATCACATCAACATTACCGGCGGCCGCCTGGATGAGGCTCCACCCGCTCCCGCCGTGGAAGGCTTGACCATCACTTACACCACGGAAACACAGTCCCGGCAATACAGCTTCGACGGCGCGGTCCATAGCGCCACGACGTTCACCTACGTCTACAGCATCGAGACGAGCGCGCCGGGCCGTTTCGTCATCCCGCGGCAGGAGGTCAGCGTGGGCCACGAGACGCTCACGGTGCCGGCGGTGACCTTGAACGTCATGGGCGGCACGTCCGGCCGGGGCATGCCCGCGAGGCAAAGCTATTTCGTCAAACTCGTGGTCGCCAAGAACCGCGCCTACCTGGGCGAAAGCATCCCGGCCGAAGTGCGCGTTTACTTCGGCTGGGATGTGCAGGCCAAGGTCGATCCCAGCCCCGTGCTCAACGGCGACGGCTTCAGCCAGCAAAAGTTCACCCCGCCGCAGACCTCCGTGGGCCAATTGGATGGCGAGCAATATCGCATCGTCACCTACAAGACGGCCATCGCCGGCGTGAAAACGGGTCCGGTGTCGATCGGCCCGGCGGAGGTGACGTCGTCGGTAGCCCTGCCGCGTCGCCGGCGGACGACTCTGTCGGACCCTTTCTTTGATGACCCGATGGGCGGCCTGATCCAGGGACCGCCCAAGCAGGTGACGCTGGACAGCGAACCGGTGACCGCGGAGATCGAGCCGTTGCCGCCGGGTCAGCCGGCTGATTTCTCGGGCGCGATCGGCCAATTCAAGCTCGCGGCCGAGGCCGAGCCGCGCAAGGCAGCCACCGGCGATCCCATAACCATGCGTTTGCTCTTGCGCGGCGAAGGAAACTTCGACCGGATCGAACCTCCGGTACTGACGGACGACGCAGGCCTGCGCACGTACCCGCCCGCGGCGAAATTCAAGGCGGACGATGAAGTGGGCTTGAGCGGGCTCAAAAGCTTTGCCCAGGTGGTGATCGCCGAAAGCGCCCGCACCTCGCTGCCCGGCTATCGCTTCAACTATTTCGACCCGGTCTCCGGCCGGTATCAGACGCTCGAGACACCTCCCGCTGCCGTCGCGATTACCGGCGCCACGATCGCTGTGCCGACCGCCGTGGCCGCGGCGGAAATTTCCGCTCCCACCCCGCGGCCCAGCCCAGCGCCGGTGCCTAAAAATGACCTGCGCTACGTGCGCGGCGACTTTGGGCGGCCGTAGACGCCGGCGGCGTTTCTCCCGCTGTATCGCCGGACGGGCTTTTGGGAAGTGCAGGGAG
>CAXUFU010000503.1:0-2436 GCA_964250275.1 uncultured Chthoniobacterales bacterium
TGCCTGGACGGTCCCTGACTGTCTGGCAGACGCACCGGGACCAGGGACCGTCCAGGCACGCTCAACGTTCCCAGAAGCAAGCGACCGGCTCGGAGAGCCATCCCTACCTTGGGTAAATCGCTTTAGAACTGCTCCACCCGATCACCTTCCGCCGCCAACAGCGCCGGCAGGCCTTCGTCGCCGCACATGTGCGCGCTGCCGGCGACTACCATCCAGGTCTTCCCGGAACGCAGAAACTCATCGATCTTCGGCAGCCACGCGCGGTTGCGGTCGGTAATCACCCGCTGCCGCAACGAAGGCGCGTCGCGGTATTGCGCCCGAATGCTGGCGTCGATGGCGGCGGTGTCGCCTCGTTTCCATGCCGCCAGCAGGCGCTGGAGCTCGGCGCTGCTCGTGTTCAGGTTGATGAAGGCCAGCAGCAGGCAGGCCTCACTATCGGCATCGCTCATGCCGCCAAAGACCGCGATGTGCTGCGCGAAAGGCACCAGCCCGGTCATGGGTTTGTCCACGCCGCGCGCACGGGAAATCAGGTACGATTCCACTCCGTTGGCGTGAGCCAGGCCCGGCACTCCGCCGCCGGGGGGCTCCAGGATCCAGGAAATGAGCCAGGGCTTGAGGTGCGCGAGTTTTTTCTCGGGCTCGGTCGAGCCATGGGCGCGGGCGATCACACGCAGCAGGTACGCATACGTGCGCGGATCCACCCGATCCTTGAGCGTGACGCCGTGTGGCAGCGTCCCGGCGCTTTGCAGGGCCTTGTTCCATTGGTCGGGCGAAACGTTCGGGTCCGTCTCGAAAGCAAGGCCGGCGCTGGCCTCGAACGCCTGATCGTATTCCGGCGGCAACGGGTAATCCGCGGCGCGCAGCGCGTGGATGGAGCCGGCCAGGTACAGCGTGTGGTTGCCGGCCGTGACCTTCCAGACGCAGCTCTTCGCCGCGGCGGGCGTACCCGGCCAAAGCAGGGCCGCCAAGGCCAAGGTGCCGGCAGCCAGCCGCGGCAAAAATGCGCCCGGAGGCGTTCTCATCATGCCGCCAGATTCGTCTTGCCTTCGCACGCGTGCAAAGGGGTTTCGCGGCTGGTGACAAGAGATCACCCGACTCGCGGCTCCGGCTGGAACACGCCGCTCAGCGCGGGCTTGAAAGGCGTCCTCGAGCGCGGTAACCCTATGCGTGCATTCGCCGCTCGCGCTCGTCTTCCGTATGACCTGTCGCGTTCCCGGGCTGCGCGCGATTCTCTGGGTCGCATTGACGGCGGCTCTCTCCAGCGTTGTCCACGCGGCGTCGTCCCCGACCATCGACAATTTGATCTCCAAATTGCCCGATCCCGCTCAATGGACGAAGTCGCCCCTGGATACGGCGCTCAAGGACCCGGATCCCATGTTCCAGGATCCGGCTTTCCGGCAGTTGGTCCTTTCGCTTCGCGGTCGCGACCCCAAAGGCGCGCTGGATTCGCTGCGGGCGTTGGCGCGCAAATATCCGAACAAGCCGCAGTTGCAGTTCCTGCACGGACTCTTCGCGTTGCGCCTGCAACTCTACGGTGAAGCGGAAGCATCTTTCCGGACGTTGCTTGGCGCCAAGGCGACCGCCGCTCTGGGCTGGTACGGCGTGGCTTGCGTGCAGACCTCCCAAAACCACGCGGCGGAGGCGCTCGCCTCGTTGCATCGAGCCGTGGCGTTGCAGCCTGATCTCATTGGCGCGTGGATCTTGCTGGCCGTCTCCGAGGCGCGGCAGGGTCACCCGCTGCAGGGCGCAGACGCCGCCCGCCAGGTGACCCGGCTCCTGCCGGGCCTCGCGGTAGGCTGGGGCATCTTGGGTTATTGCGAGACGGCCGCAAAAAAGTTTCCTGACGCCATCACCTGCTACACCAAGGCCGTCCAGGCCGACCACCATTACGCTTTTGGGTATGAAGGCATGGGCATCTGCCTGGTGCAAATGAATCAACCGGCGCAGGCGGTCGCGCCGCTGCAAACCGCGTTGACTTTGGCGCCGCAGGATTATCTGGCGGCGACCGAGCTCGGCTACTGTTATCTGTGCACGGGGAAACCCGCTGAAGGGTTAAAAGTCTGTCAGCGGGCGGTGAAGATCAAGCCGGGTTTCAGCAAAGGGTGGGACTTGCTTGGGTTGTGCTACGAAGGGGAGGGAAAGACGCGCCAGGCAACGGCAGCGTTTGAACGCGCCTTGCAAGCTGACGCGGGCAACACGTACGCGCGCGCGCACCTGGCTGCCGCCGCCGCGCAGAAGGCGGGACGTTAGTACGCTAGGGTAGGGGTGCGCTCTCCGAGCCATCCCATTTGTTTCCTGGAAGCGTCATTTGTCGCGGCAGGTTGTCCAGACAGTTTGGGACGGCTCGGAGAGCTCGTCCCTACCTTTTCTTGGAAGCGCTCCGCGGCGGCTCGAGCGGCGTTTGGCGAGGATTAGGTGGGCGGGGGCGCGCCCGCG
>CAXUFU010000504.1:0-2434 GCA_964250275.1 uncultured Chthoniobacterales bacterium
GCGGGGAACCGGTCCGCCAACCGCTGGTCGAGGGCCTGGTGCGGCTGGATCAAACCCTGCTTTACCCCGTCCGCGCTGGGATTGCGATTTTGCTGGTCGAGGAAGGCATCTTCCTCCTATAGGTGACGTCCCTCAGCCGCTCCCTGGAACCTGTCCCGCCAACCCGCCTGCGCATGGACCGCGAATCTTTGAAACTGAAGGACGGTGCGTCCCAATTTCTCCTCGATGCCTTGGATCAGGATCAAGCCGTCGACGACGCGGAATACAAGCCGCGGCTCAAGGACTACCAGTTGCGGCTCATCAAGCTGCAACTCAAGCTCGCGGCCAACAACAAGCACTCGTTGATCGTTGTCGCCGAAGGGCCGGATGCGGCCGGCAAAGGCGGCGCCGTCAAACGCCTGGTCGAAAAGCTCGATCCGCGCACCGTCCGCGTGTACTCGACGATTAAACCGACCGATGAAGAAAACCGGCACCACTACCTGTGGCGGTTTTGGAACAAGCTCCCACCCCGCGGCCAGATCGCGATTTTCGACCGCTCCTGGTACGGCCGGGTGTTGGTGGAACGGGTCGAGGGGTTTGCGACCGAGCAGGAGTGGCGGCGAGCGTATCGAGAGCTCAACGAGTTCGAGCGGCTGTTGCTCGATAATGGCGCGCTCATCCTGAAATTCTATTTTCACATCACTAAGGAAGAACAGTTGACGCGCTTCAAGAGGCGCGAGGCCGATCCGACCAAGAGCTGGAAGATCAGCGACGAAGATTGGCGCAACCGGCGCCGCTGGGACGAGCATAACGCGGCGGCCGAGGAGATGTTCCAGCGCACGTCGTCGCCGGGCGCGCCGTGGCACCTGATCGCCGGCAACTACAAATGGCACGCGCGCCTCGAGATGTTGCGCGAGACGATCCGGTCGCTGGAAGCGCTGGATTTGTAGCGCGCGAAAACTCCGCCGATTTGCGTCGGCAAAACGGACGGGCTTCGCTACACAGAAGCTCCTTCCCGGCATGATTGTACGCAGGCCTTCGGCGCCCATCCTATTCTGTCCCGCGGGCCTGCTGCCGGTGCTCGCAATCCTGCTGGCCACGCTCCTGGCGGGCTGCGACCGTTCGCCCTTCAACCAGTCGGAGCGCGCCATGGACCAGGCGGAGCAGAAGCAGGCCGCGCAGGATTTCCGAGGCGCCGTCGCCTGCTACGAACGGGCGCTGGACGGCTCCGCCAAATCCGCCGAAGCCCACTTCCGGCTCGGCATTCTGTACGACGAAAAGCTCAATGATCCCGTCAGCGCCGTGCACCATTTCCGGCGTTACCTCGATGTCGCGCCCCAAGGCGCCCACGCGGCCGAGGCCAAGGCGAACCTCACGCGCCTGGAGTTAACGCTGGCCACCAGCCTCTCCGGCGGCACCTTGATCGGCCATGCCGAGGCGCTCCGGCTGCGGACCGAGAACGCCGACTTACGCAAGCAACTCGCCCTCGCCCGCCAAGCCGCCAGCCTCGAATTTAGCGACGTGAGCCCCGTCTCGGCCAAAGCCGGCGCCGAAGCGGGCAAGGCTGCCGCCCGGCAAGCCCAACAGAAACTCGCGCCAGGCACCCGCACCTACGAGGTGCAGCCGGGCGACACGTTTGCCAGCATCTCGCGCAAGTTCTACAAGACCAAGGCGCGCGCCGCCGACATCGAGGACGCCAATCTGAACACCGTGCCCAATCCCAAAAAACTAAGAACGGGCCAAACTCTCATCATCCCGTAAAGCATGCGTCCTGGGCCGGGCCAACGACGCCACGGCTGCAAACAGGGTCGGAGGATGGACCGGCTTGGGCAGATGCATCGTGAAGCCGGCTTGGGCCGCTTGTTGCGCGTCTTCCGGCCGCACGAACGCGGTCAAGGCAACGGCCGGCAGGTTGCGCAGCCGTTCCTCCGGCGATGCGCGCAAGCGCCGCAACAGGCTGTAACCATCCTCGCCCGGCATGGCGATGTCGCTGATGACCAGATCCGCGTCCCAGGAGTGGAGTGCCTGCCTTGCCTCGGGCGCCGAGGCTGCCTCGCGCACTTCCACCCGGGCGCGCGTCAAGAGGCGCGCCAGGACCCGGCGCGAATCCGACTCGTCGTCGACCACCAGCACGCGCAAACCGGCCAGATGGCAGCGCTCATTGCCGTTGCGGCACTGCGCGGCAAACTCACTTGCAGCCGATCGTTCGGCACTTGGCACCGAGCCCGATTCGCTCAACGGCAGCGACACGGTAAAGGTTGCTCCCAGCCCCTCGCCTGGACTCGAGGCCTGGATGGACCCGCCGTGCAGCTCCGTCAGGTGGCGGGTAATCGAAAGGCCGAGCCCGAGCCCGCCGTGATTGCGGGTGGTGGTCGCGTCCGATTGCTTGAAGCGGTCGAAAACCAGCGGCAGGAAGTCCGCCTTAATGCCGACCCCGGTGTCATGCACGCTGATC
>CAXUFU010000505.1:0-2418 GCA_964250275.1 uncultured Chthoniobacterales bacterium
GCACGACGGAGCGTGCCCGTCCAAGTATTTGGAGGGGTCACCCGAGACGTTCATGGGCAGGAGACGCCCTTCCTACCCGTAAACGGCACCCGGCGAGCCCGGTTGACACCGCTGGCGCGACGCGCATTGTCCATCATGAGTAGCCAGCCGACGCTTCGAACCTTGGCGCAGGCTGCCGGAGTATCGAAGACGACGGTTTCCCTCGCCCTGCGCGATCACTCGCGCATCCGGCCGGAGGTGCGGCAGCGCATCCAGCAGTTGGCGGAGAAAGCCGGCTACCACCGGAACGCTCTGGTGGCCAATCTGTTCGCCCAATTGCGGTCCAGCAAAACGTCCACCTACCAGAGCACGCTGGGTTTGCTTTGCGTCGCGAAGGATCCTTCTGAACTCGACACCGTACCCACCTTTCGAGCGTGGATCGGCGGCTGCCGCGCCCGCGCGACCGAGCTGGGTTACGGCCTGGATCAATTGTGGCTCTACGAACCGGGCGTTTCACCCGCTCGCCTGGTGGAAATCCTCGACGCGCGCAACATCCGCGGCTTGGCCGTGGCCGGCTTTTACGAAGGCGAAGCGATTCCGCGGGAGTTCGACTCCATCTGGCGCCGCTCCGCCGCGGTTGCGCTCGGCACCCGACCCCTCTGGCCGCTCATCCACTTCGTTTCGAATGACCAATATGTCACCGTCTGCCGCGCCGTCCGGGAACTCGCCGCGCTGGGCTACCGGCGGCTGGGGCTTTGCCTGGGCAGCCACGTGGATGACATCGTGGAGAACAAGTTCAGCGCCGGTTTCTGCGCCGCGCAAAAGCGGCTTTCGCTCGAGCAGGATGTGCCGATTTTAGACCTCCGCCCCCATGGGCTAAAAAGTTTTGCGGCCTGGTTGCAGCGTTACTCCCCGGAAGTCATTCTGACGATCCATCCCGAGGTCAGAGAGTGGATAACCTCCTTGGGTCGGGCCATTCCCGATGATATCGGACTGGTCCAGTTGGACAAGTCGAGCGAGACGAGGGACTGGGCCGGCATGGAGCAGAACAGCGAAGTCATCGGCCGCTCGGCCATCGACATGGTGATCGGCCAGTTGCACCGCAATGAATCCGGCCCGGCGGTCATCCAGAAAAGCATGCTGATCAACAGCACCTGGAGCCCGGGCGTTACCTTGCGGTCGCCGGCAAAAGCGGCGGCACACAAGCGGCGGGCAATGCGGTGACCGATGGTTACAACAGCAGAGTGTCTTCCGTTTCACGATTCACTAGTTCTTTCTTTCCGACCTCTTACGGGCGTCAAGCGACTTGCGAGCATTGCGGGCACGCCTGGAGTTTACTGGACACTAAACCGCGTGGTAAAGATGTTTGACTCTACCCCCGGCGAGCAGAGAATTAAGTCCATCGTACCGGATGTTTCCGGCTCGCAGGTTTCTCACCATCAATTCCCAGTAGAAAGAAAATCACCCTCCAGACGCGAAAACACCTCCCATGAAAACATCCCTCCTCGGACTGATCGTTTCACTTGCATTCACCGGCCATTGTCTCGCGCAAACCGGGGACGCAGATGTGGGGATTTTTGGCTCCGGCGTTGAACTGACCGGAACAGGAGCTGGTGCGCTCAACAGTGGCACCACGACGCTGTATGCCCTCAATCAGGGTGACAATGGTGTGCTGCTGCCCGCTGGATCGACAGCTACCCTTTCAACTGCTTGGGCTAATGGTACGGCTGCCTCCCCGGTTTTGAGCCTGGGTACTTTCCTTCCCACCGATTCGCTGGTTTTAAAAGGCGGTTCTTTGCTGACCTACTCGAACAGTGGAGCGACTGCGACCGACGGCATGTTGAACTATCAAATCCAAGACTCTGTCACGAGCTACTTTTCGGGCTTTACCGCTGTCGGCCTGCCGTTCAATGCCACCGGCGCAACGGTGGATGGGACGGGCAATGATCGCTTCTCGCTAGAGTCGGGAACCACCAACCTGCTGGCTGGTCTGGCTCCGGGCACCTACACGATCAACATCTATAATTCCTCGGATTTTACCGATCCGACTCCCAGCGCTGCGGGTTTGCCGACCTCTGGCACAAACTACGACAGCAACGGCGGGAACGATTTCGGTGCGACCTTTACGGTTGTCCCTGAACCTTCGACTTGGAAGGCGATGTTCATCGGTATTGCTCTGCTCGGGGCGGTCACCTTCGCCCGGCGCACCAGAATGGCATAAGCGGCGTCCACTCGCCTCGCTGACAATCAACCGCCTCTCGAGGGAACTCGGGAGGCGGTTTTTGTTTTTACCACCATCCCGATTAACCAGATCAGCAGGCCCGCCGCGTAGCGGCATCCAAGAAAGATAGAGGCGGGCTCTTCGAGCCGTCCCATGCTGTCTGCTAAGTCTATCCTCGAGGAAATTGCCGGCGAAAAACATATGGGACGGCTCGGAAC
>CAXUFU010000506.1:0-2412 GCA_964250275.1 uncultured Chthoniobacterales bacterium
CTACAATCTTGGCTGTCCCCTGCGCCTCCTGTCGTCCAAAATCATTCTTATCTGAGCGCCTTCCCGTCTCTACTTTCCTACCCGATTATTGCGGACGCTCGCGCCGAAAACCTGTTTAAGTCCGGTTTATGGAACCGCTACCTTGGATCACCGTCGTCAGCGGCCTGCCGCGCTCGGGCACCTCACTCATGATGCAGGCACTCGCCGCCGGTGGCTTGCCTGCGCTGACGGACTCCGAGCGCGCCCCCGACGAAAGCAACCCGCGCGGTTACCTTGAACTCGAAGCGGTCAAGCGGTTGAAAACAGACCGCTCCTGGCTGGCTTCCGCGCAGGGCCGAGCGGTGAAAGTCATTCATCTGCTGTTGCCAGACCTGGCCGCCAAGACGGGCGCAGACGGTTACGAGTTCTGCGTCGTGCTGATGCGACGGCCCATGGAAGAAATCATCGCCAGCCAACGCGCCATGTTGGCGCGCCAGGGCCGGGCGGGGGCGGCGCTCCCCGAGGCGCAACTTGGAACCCTGTTCCGCGCACAGATGGAGCGCGTCGAGCGCTGGCTCGCCAGCCGGGCGGATTTCCGCGTTTGCCCGGTGCATTACCCGGCCTTGGTCGCGGACCCGGCGGCGGAAGTGCACCGCGTCAACACCTTCCTGGGCGGCTCCTTAAACGAAGCGGCCATGGCTGCCGCCGTCGACCCGGAGCTATACCGCCAGAAAGGAAATTAGGCCGTCGCCAACCGGCTGCCGCCATTAGGCGCATCGCCCGCTATTGACACATGGATCAGTTTTCCTTATAAGACAGCAACCCCCTTCGATGCAGATCGAGACCTTCAAAGTTTTCTGCGACCTGGTCGAGACCGCGAGTTTTTCGCGCGCAGCTTCGATCAACGCCATCACCCAGAGCGCCGTCAGCCAGCAGATCCGCTCTCTCGAGCGCCACTTTCACGTCAGCTTGATCGAACGCGGCCGGAAAAACTTTTGCGTCACGCAGGAGGGGCGCGCGTTCCTGCAGGCCAGCAAGGAAATCCTGCATACCTACGAAAGTCTCGGCGACCGCATCCGCGAGCTGCAAAACGTGGTCGCGGGCGATCTGCGCATCGCCACCGTTTACAGCATCGGGCTGCACGAGTTGCCGCCGTTCTTGAAGAAATTCCGCGCGCTCTACCCCGACGTGAACGTCAAGGTGGATTACCGGCGTTCGACTCAAGTCTACAGCGAGGTGCTCGAAGGCGATTCAGACCTGGGCCTGGTCGCATTTCCGGTCCGGCGCAAGGGCCTGATCGTGGAGGATTTCTGGCGGGATAAGCTCGTGCTCATCTGTCATCCGGGCCATGCGCTGGCCCAACGCAAACGGGTGCGCTTGCGGGACCTGGAAGGCGAAAAATTCATCTCGTTTGAGCCGGACCTGCCGACGCGCAAGGTGATCGACCGGCTGTTGCGTGAGCAAGGCGTCGAGATCGAACATGCAATGGAGTTCGATAACATCGAAACCGTCAAACGCGCGGTGGAGATCGAGCACGGCATTTCGATCGTGCCGCAAACCAGCGTGGCGGATGAAACGCGCAACGGCGGTTTAGCGGCCATCGAGCTGGAGAGCCCGGATATGTGGCGCCCGCTCGGGGTCGTTTACCGGCGGCACCGGGCGATCTCGCCGGCGCAGAAGCAATTCGTGGCGTTGTTGAAAGAGCCCCGCTGGCTGGAGGAGGAGGGGCTGGCGGGTGCAGGCGAGGAAACAGCGGCCCTGGCTCCGCTGGCGATTGCGGCCGCTTGAGTCTGCCACCCGTTCGCGCATGCGGGCGCTTCGCACCATCCTCATCCTTGGCGGCGGCGCGATGCTCGGCAGCGCGGCGGTCGTTTTCGCGGGCCACTGGTGGATTCAACGGGCCGCCAGGCGTTATGTGATCGGCGCAATGGACGGTCTGCCGCGCAACCACATGGGTCTGGTGCTCGGCACCTCCTCCCGCGGCAAAGGCAGGGCTCGCAACCCGCACTTCGAGCACCGGATCGCGGCGGCGGCGGCTCTTTTCCACGCCGGGCGCGTCGGGCATCTGCTGCTCAGCGGCAATGGCGCAGCCGGCTCTGGGGAACCGGCTGATATGCAGCGCGCCCTGGCGGCGAGGGGCGTGCCCGCCGTCAACACCACGCTCGACGACGCCGGCTTTCGGACGCTGGACTCGATGGTGCGCGCCAGAGATGTGTTCGGCCTGCGGCGGCTGACGATCATCACGGACGGTTTTCATTGTGCGCGTGCCGTCTTCCTGGCGCGGCACTTCGGGCTGGAGGCGGTGGCTTTTCCCTCGCCGGAGGTAGTGCCCGCGACCAAGTCGCGGCGGCGCGAGTGGCTGGCGGACGTTCGGGCGTGCCTGGACGTGTACGTGCTCCAGACGAAGCCGGCGTTGTCGGCAGGTAAGCCGGC
>CAXUFU010000507.1:0-2409 GCA_964250275.1 uncultured Chthoniobacterales bacterium
CTTGGCGGCGGGCCAGAGGTTCCGCTCATCCACGGCGCCATACGCCTCGGCCAGGGCGAGCATAAGCCGTTGCTCAAGAGCGTGTTCTACTTCCTGCAATTCGGCGCCTACACGCCCTACCGCCACGGCCAGTCGGATCTGGGTGATTTCCGAACGCTGGGCATGTGGGGCTATCTTGCAAAACACGACCGTTGCTATGCCGCCTGGTTGGTCGCCTTTGGGTTGGCGGCCTGGGCCAGCGCCCGGCAGCTCGGGCCGTCGGCCAAAGACCGCCTGGCGCTCTCGACCGGCCGCTTTCTGGGTTGGGCGGGCCTTTACTTGTTCTTGAGCGTCGCTTTGACCCTGCGCTGGGGCATGATGCAGGCCGGGACGATGTATTATTACAACGCGTTTTTTAACTTCGGCATCTACTACTTCGCCGCACTGATCGCCGCGGCCGAGGCCCTGCGGCTGGCGGCGGCGGCGGCGAGCCGTTGGCTCCGGCCAGAGGTTAGCCTCCCGGAACGCGGTTTGGCGGTTGTGGCCAGTCTGCTGAGCATGGCGCTCTTCGTGCAACGCCAGGATCTCGTCGACCAGAACTGGGCCGAACATGTAGCTACCCATGATCGGGTTGCCCGCGTGATTGCCGGCGAGCCCGCCCCGCGCGCGGTCAAGTTCTTGTCTTTCCCGGATTCGACCTGGCCCTTGGCGGTGATGGTCGCTTTGCAGCTCGAGCGCGCTGGGCAAAAATACGCCGTCTCGGACCGGTGGCGAACCATGTTCGGCCCGGAATACCCACCCGAGATCGACCGGCCACAAATCGTCCGCACGGATTATCGGAAGTGGTCGCTGGTCGAGCAAGGCGGCGTGCCGGCCCAGGAAAGTGGCAGCGCAAAATGGACGGCGCTGGAAGCCGGCATTTCGCTGACGGCGGAGCAGCCACCTAGCGTGGACCCGGAGCGTGGCGGTCCGGCGGCGACGATCGACTTCCGGATCAACGCGCTCTCCCCGGCGCTCGAGTTCAGGGGCTGGAGCGGTCCGGAGCCGTGGGGCGCTTGGGTTAACGGCAAAGCAGCCCTTTTGAGTTTCCCGGTGACACCGGCCACGGGGGACGTGGAGATGAAACTCAACGTCTTCCCCCATCTAGACCTGACCCACGGCATGCTAGCGCAACGGCTGCGCGTTTCGTTCAATGGCGTGCGGATCGGTCCGGAAATGCGGCTCGGCTTGCGCGAGCAGCCGCCTCTGGAATTGATCGTGCCCGCGCCAGTCTGGAACCGGGCCCAAGAAAATGCCGCGACCCACGCCCTGCTGGAACTGGATCTGCCGGACGCCGTGTCCGTACAGGATCTCGATCCCAACCAACCCGCCGGCGGGGATATCCGGCCGCTGGCACTCGGCGTTCGCCGCGTGTCGTTCCAGGCCATGCGGCCAAACGTGCCGGGCGAGCCCGCCGCGGCACCGCCGGAAGAGGCCGCGAGGGATAACGGTCCGCCTCCATCCGGGTACAATTTTAACGGCACGCCGTTGCCGCCGGCCTTTTGCCAAGGTGTCTCCGAAGACGGCTGGGCGGGGTCGCAAGTGACGCTCCTCCTGCCGCGTACGGCCGGGACAACGCCTTTTCTGCGCGTCGAAGGCGTCGCGGTGGCGGCTCCGGGGATCAAGTTTCCGCTCGCCGTGGCCGTGCAAGCCGATGCTGGGCCGCGGACCGAAACACTCATCGCAGCGCCGGGGAAGTTCGAGATCCTGCCGCCGCTGGCCCCGGCTGGTGCGGCCGGCGAGATCCACGTGCAAATCGCCTTCTCACAAACGTTTGCGCTTGCGCCGCTCGAAGGCAATCCACGCGACCAACGGAAGTTATCCGTCCTGCTGCAATCCTTGCGCATCACCAGCGCGGATCAGCCCGTCCTGGCCTGTTTCCGGCGGGGATGGTACGACGAAGAGTACGGGTCGCAGGATTCGTGGCGGTGGAGCGGCCGCGATAGCACGATTGAAATCGCGGCCGAGCGCTCCGGGACGCTCGTCCTGGCGGGAGAAGCAAAGCCGCAGCTCCCGGGCAACGCCGTCGACGTCCAGTTGGATGGGGTGCCCTTTGCCACCTTGCCGCTGCCGAAGGTCGAATGGAGCCCGCTTGCACTTCGCGTCCCGGTCACCGCCGGAAAGCATCTGTTGACTTTCCACAGTCACTTACCCGGCATTCGGCCGCCCAACGATAAGCGGGAGTTGGTCTTCGGCGTGAAGAACGCCGTTTTCAAGTTGGACTAATGGATGTCGTCCAAAGAAAGGTAGCTTCGCTGCCTGTCTGGAAAGGCTGTCCGCCGACCCGCGACCGATGAAGCCGGGCGGAGACACCCGCCCTACTTGAAATCCACAACGCTCCTCCTTTCGTTCACGGGCCTCTTTTCGCGGCTCCTATTGTGGGTTCTACCT
>CAXUFU010000508.1:0-2402 GCA_964250275.1 uncultured Chthoniobacterales bacterium
GCCATCTCTCCACTTCTCCTCTCGGTGTCCTCTTCAATGAGGCAACACGCGTGGTACAGTCCCCAATTTATTTCCTCGCGGACCCGGCGAGCCTGTGCTTACGTACCTCTCCCGATTTCCCGCACCCCTTTATGGCCACGCCAGAGACCCCTGAGATCAAAGAGCTGCAGCTCCACCCGAAAGACACCGGCAGCGCCGATGTTCAAGTCGCCCTGCTGACGCGGCGCATCACCGAGTTGACCGAGCACCTCAAGACCCACGTCAAGGACCACCATTCCCGCCGCGGGTTGCTCAAGATGGTCGCGCGCCGCCGGAATATGCTCGATTACCTCAATGACACCGCGAACGATCGGTACAAGAAGGTCATCAGCCAGTTGAATTTGCGTAAGTAGTAGAAAAACGGTTCATCCCGAACCTGCCAGTCATAACCCAGACGGCCCGCAATTGCGTTTCGGAACTCCTCTCTTAATCCTAGGCTTCAGTCTTCAGCCGCCGCCTGGCAAAGGGCGGCGCCGGAGAAGACTGAAGCCTACGAGTTAAGGAGAAGCCGGCCGCCAGGCGCGGAGCGTCGCTCCAGTCCTAACTCCACATGCCCCATTCCGTCCTGGCGTCCGTTGGCGCCGCCCCCATTTCCATCGAAACCGGCAAGCTCGCCAAACTGGCGGACGGCGCCGTCACCCTCCGCTACGGCGATACCATTCTCTTGGTCAGCGCCGTCAGCGCGACCAGCATCAAGGAAGGCCAGGATTGGTTTCCGCTCACCGTCGACTACCGGGAAAAGGCGGCCAGCGTCGGCAAAATCCCCGGCGGCTACTTCAAGCGCGAGGGGCGCCCGAGCGAAAAAGAAATCCTCACCTGCCGCATGACGGACCGCCCGTTGCGGCCGCTGTTCCCGAAGGGCTATCTCTACGATACGCAGATCATCGGCACGCTCTTGAGCGCCGACGGCGAGAACGATCCGGACATTCTCTTGATTAACGGCGCTTCGGCGGCTTTGTGCGTCTCGGACATCCCGTTTGCCGGGCCGGTTGGCGCGGTGCGCGTGGGCCGGGTAAACGGTGAGTTTATCGCCAATCCAAATCATGCCCAGCGCGAGCACAGCGATCTGGATCTAGTCTACGCCGGCACGGAAGAAGACGTCATCATGATCGAGGGCGAGGCCCGCGAGTTGCCGGAAGCCGATTTCGTGGCGGCGCTGCGTTTCGCGCACGAGAGCGTCAAGCTCATGGTGGCGGCGCAAAAGGAACTGGCCGCCGCCGTCAACAAAGCCAAGCGCGAGATGCCGCTTTTCACCGTCCGGCCCGACGTGCAGGAAGTCGCCTACGCGGTTGCCGGCAGCCGGATTGAAGAAGCCATCTACCAGCCGAGCAAGGCGGCGCGCAACAAAGCCGTCAGCGCCCTCAAGGCCGAGGTGAAAACAGCCATCCTGGCGGCGCATGCGGACGCGAGCCATTTCGAGGTTAGCCAGGCGTTCGAGTACCTGCAAAAGAAGGCGTTCCGCACGTCCATCCTGGACCGCGGCCAGCGCGCCGATGGCCGGGGGCTTTTTGATATCCGCCCGCTTTCCGGCGAGGTGGGCCTGTTGCCTCGTTCGCATGGTTCGGCGCTCTTTGCCCGCGGCGAGACCCAGGCGCTGGCCCTGGTAACCCTGGCGAGCTCCGACGAGTCGCAGAGCCTGGACGCTTACACCGGCGGCGACGCGGAAAAGGCGTTCATCCTGCACTACAATTTCCCGCCTTTCAGCGTCAACGAGACCGGACGCACCGGCAGCCCCGGCCGCCGCGAGATCGGGCACGGTGCGCTGGCTGAGCGCAGCCTGTACCCGGTAATCCCGCAGCAGGCGGATTTTCCGTATACCATCCGGGTGTCCTCGGAAATCATGGAGTCGAATGGCTCGACCAGTATGGCGAGCGTGTGCGGCGGTTGCCTCGCGTTGATGGATGCCGGCGTGCCGATCAAGGCGCCGGTGGCCGGCATTAGCGTCGGCCTGGTGACGGAGTTCGCGGACGAAAACGACCGCGAGCCTGCCCGCCACACGTTGCTGACGGATATCATCGGCAGCGAGGATCACTACGGTGACATGGATTTCAAGCTCTGCGGGACGGAGACCGGCATCACGGGTTTCCAGCTCGACCTGAAGCTGCCCGGCATCCCGATCGATCTGCTGGCCCAGGCCATCGACAAGGCCAAGGAAGCCCGGGGCACGATCCTCGAAGTCATGCGCGGCGTCCTGGCGCAACCGCGCCAAGAGTTGAGCCAATTCGCGCCGCGGATCCAGACGATCAAGATTCCGCCGGACAAGATCGGCCTGCTGATTGGGCCTGGCGGCAAGACGATAAATTTTTTTTTTGATTAGTCGTACTCCGAGATCTACATTGAGGACGATGGCAGCGTGCACATCT
>CAXUFU010000509.1:0-2400 GCA_964250275.1 uncultured Chthoniobacterales bacterium
CGACGGTCATAGACCGCCGCTACAGCCGGAGTCATAGACCGCCGCTACAGCCGGATTCATAGACCGCCTCGACGCCGCGCAGATCACTTGTGGTGAGACCTTGCCGTGTCGCTGGCGAAGCTTTGACGGTCGTGCGACAAAGTCAGCATGCCTGCGCCAGCTGATCTGCTCATCCTGGGCGGCGGCGCCGCGGGCTTGATGTGCGCTTTGACCGCGGGCCAGCGCGGCCTGTCGGTCCGGGTGCTCGAGAGCGCGGATCGGGTCGGCAAAAAAATCCTGATTTCGGGCGGCGGGCGCTGCAACTTTACCAATCTGCACGCCGGCCCGGACGATTACCTTTCGGCGCAGCCGGATTTCTGCCGTTCCGCACTCGCGCGCTACCGGCCGGAGGATTTCATCGCCCTGGTCGAGAAGCACGGGATCGCTTACCACGAGAAAAAACTGGGTCAGCTCTTCTGCGATGGATCGTCGCGCCAGATCGTGGAAATGCTGTGTGCCGAATGCGCCGCTGCCGGCGTGCAAATCGAGACCGGCTTCACGGCGGTGGAGGTGGTGCGGGAAGCCGATGGCCTCTTTGCCGTGCACGGCGCGGGCGCCAAACGCGACGCGGATGCTCCGCGGGGCCGCTCGCTGGTGATCGCCACGGGCGGGCTGTCCTGGCCGCAACTGGGCGGCAGCGGACTGGCCTATCACGTGGCGAAAGCTTTCCACCTGCGGCTGGTGACGCCGCGGCCGGGGTTGGTGCCGTTGACGTGTGCGGGCGAGGACCGGCAGTTCTGCGCCAGCCTCAGCGGCGTTTCCGTCCCCTGCATCGCGCGCGCGCCGGCGAATGGCGGGCGCCCTTTTCGCGAGAACCTGCTTTTTACCCATCGCGGCTTGAGCGGACCGGCGGTCTTGCAAGCGTCTTCGTATCTGGACGGCGCAGAGGGAGCAAAGGGGGCCGGCGATGAGAGCATTTCGTTCGATCTGGTGCCGGACGAGCCGGATTTCGCCGGCTGGCTGCTCGCGGCGCGGGCACGCGCGGTGCACCTGGATAACTTGCTGGCGGAACGCCTGCCGGCCCGCCTGGCGCAGGCCTTCTGCGAGCCGCTCGGGCCCTCGCGGCCGGTGCGCCAGTATGCGCCGAAGACGTTGGCGGCGCTGGCGCAGGAGCTGGGCCGCTGGATTGTCCGGCCGAGCGGGACGGAAGGCTACGCCAAGGCCGAGGTGACGCTGGGAGGCATTGACACGCGCGAGCTGCACGGCAAGACGATGGAAGTCCGCCGCCAGCCGGGCCTCTACTGCATTGGCGAGGCGGTCGACGTCACCGGCCATTTGGGCGGCTTTAACTTCCAATGGGCCTGGGCGAGCGGCTACGCCGCCGGCTCTGCCGTCGAGGCGCGCGCCAGCTCGGCCTAGACCAAAGTCTCGCCCCCTCATGCCACCCGCGCCCAGCCCTCAGGCCGGACATCGCCTCCGCGTCGAATTGTCGAGATGGCTGGCCGTGGTGGTTTACGCCGGGCGCGACCTGGTCATCGACGACGGGCTGCACTGGGCGGCGTCGATCGCGTTTTACGGCGTCCTTTCGCTTTTTCCGCTCGTGCTGGTCTTCGTGGATGTGGCCGGCCGTTTCATCGACGCGCACACGGCGAGCCGGCAGGCTGGCGAGTTTCTCGATCACTTCATGCCGCACGCGGAGATCGTGCAGAGCATCATCGACGAGGCAGCCGGCGCCCGACCCAGGCTTGGGCTGCTCTCGACTCTTTTCTTGCTCTACTCCGCCGGACGCGGTTTTTCGGTCCTCATCCGGGCGCTGAACATCGCCTGCGACCTGGACCAGATTTACGGCTTCTTCGGGCGCTTGCTCATCGAGTTGGCGATGCTCCTGACCGTTGGAGTGATTTTCCTGGCGGTCCTGCTCTCGAGCCTGCTCTGGCCGGTGCTCCGGCCCGCGCACCTGGCGGGCTGGAACGGCCAGCGCGCCATCGTGGAAGTGACCGGCTGGCCTTTGCCCTCGCTGTTGCTGATTGGCGGATTTTTCTGCCTGTACAAGTTCGTGCCCCGCCATCGTTGCAACTGGCAGAGTGCTTTGCTCGGGTCCCTGGTCGCCGCGGGCTTGTGCGCCGCTGCCAAACCGATCTTTATCCATTACGTCACGCGGCAAGCCAGCTACAGCCAGGTCTACGGCTGGTTGACGATCGGCATTGTGTTCATGATCTGGGCGCAGCTCGTGGCGATGATCATGCTTTACGGCGGCGAGCTGGCCGCGCACGTCCAGATGATGATTTTCGATGGCGTCAGCGGCCAGGAAGTCAGCCGCCGGCATCGCTTGCGCTCGCCCGGCCGTTTGGGCGTAGCAAACAAAGGGTAGGGATGGGTCTCCGTGTATAGACCGGAGACATGGGTAACAGGTGGCCGGAG
>CAXUFU010000510.1:0-2353 GCA_964250275.1 uncultured Chthoniobacterales bacterium
GGTTCACCCCGTAATTGCCGATCATCGGGTACGTCATGGCCACGATCTGGCCGTAATAAGAGGGGTCAGTCAGGACCTCCTGATAGCCGGTCATGGAGGTATTGAAACAGACCTCGCCGACGCGGGTGCCGTTTGCGCCGAACGACTCTCCGGTAAAGACGCGGCCGTCCTCAAGCACCAGGATAGCTTTCATCGTTGCACGGTGAGGGATTTTAGGGTGCGGCGCAAAGGGCAAATTTTGGCCACAAAGAGCGGCCGACTCCAAAGACATCAATCTCTTTGAGCTTGACGTTATTACATGTGTAGCTACGGTGTGGGGATGAACATGGAATTGAAGCTGCGCAAAGTGGGCAACTCGCTCGGAATCGTGTTGCCCAAGGAGGCTTTGGCCGCGCTGAAAGTGGAAGAGGGCCAGACGCTCACGCTGACGCAAGCACAAGATGGTCTGCGCCTGACGGCGAGCAATCCGGAGTTTGCGCAAACGATGGCGACTTTCGAGAGTCTCAACCGTCGGTATCGTAACACTTTGCGGGAACTGGCGAAGTGAACGAGCCGTACGGGCTGACGCGCGAGGAATGCCTTGCGTTGCACGACATGATGCTGGCGGATTACGGCGGCATTGCTGGCGTGCGAGATGAAAACCTGTTGGAGTCAGCCTTGGCCCGGCCACGGCAGCTTTTTGCCTACAGCAACCCCACCATCGCAGACATGGCGGCGGCGTACGCCGCAGGTATCGTGAAAAACCACCCCTTTCTCGACGGGAACAAGCGCACGGGCTTCATGCTCGGAGCCGGTTTTTTGGAACGTAATGGATTTGCATTTTCCGCGAGCGAGGCTGATGCGGTGGTTCGCACCCTCGCTCTGGCTGCCGGCGAGATGACTGACGCGGCGTACGCCGCTTGGCTGGAATCCAGCTCGAATCCACGGGAGAGCTGAACTTCGGTTGCAGAGCTCTCCGTGCGCAACCTCCCCTATTGCAACGCGGGCGCTTTGCGCTTCCTTGCAGGTACGCATGTCTGTTCCCTCTAACTTGACGCCCGAACAACGCATCGCGGGCGTCCTCGTGCCGGTGTTTGCGTTGCGCTCCCAGGACGATCTCGGCGTGGGAGATACCGGCGGGTTGCGGCGGTTCATCGATTGGGCGGCGAAGGCCGGGTTCGCGCTCGTGCAACTGCTGCCCATCAACGAAACCGGCGGCGACAACAGCCCGTACAACGCCATCAGTTCCACCGCACTGGATCCGACCACGTTGGAACTCCACCCGAAGATCTTGCCGGACCTGTCCGAGCGCGGTTACCGGGAGACCTTGCGCACCGTCGACCTGCCGGCGTTGCGGGAGGGAGCGGTGCAATATCGGGCGGTCAAAACGCTCAAGCACAAACTGCTGCGGCTCGCCTTCAAGCGCTTCGTGGCCAAAGCAAAGAAGGAGGGCGGACCGCGCGCGGAAGATTTTGCGCGCTTTCAGCAGCAGCATTCCTCCTGGCTGGAACCGTATACGCTGTTCCGCGCCTTGATGGAGCGCAACGGTGAAACGGAATGCTGGGACCGGTGGCCAGCGGAACAGCAGACGGCCACGGCGGCCCGCGAATGGACGGCAAAACTCAAGGGGCTCCAGAGCCGCGCTTTTGAAAAGCAGCGTCAGTTTTTCGCCTACGTGCAATGGGTCGCGTACGGGCAATGGGGGGCGCTCAAGCGCTACGCTGAAGAACGCGGCGTCTCCCTGATGGGCGATATCCCTCTCGGCGTGAGTTATTACAGCGCCGATTACTTCGGCAACCCGCAGGTTTTTGAGCCAGGCTGGTTTGGGGGCGCGCCGCCGGAGCCGTATTTCAAAGACGATCCGTTTACCCAAAAATGGGGCCAAAACTGGGGCATCCCGGTTTACGACTGGGCGGCGATGCAAAAGGACGACTATGCGTGGTGGCGCCAACGGGTGCACGGGGTGCACGATCTATTCCATGTTTTCCGCATCGACCATATTCTCGGCTTTTACCGCATCTACAGCTTCCCTTGGCGGCCGGAACGCAACGCGGAGTTTTTGCCGTTGTCGCAGGACGAAGCCCGGGAACGCACGGGCGGCAACCTGCCGCGCTTCAAACCGCACGACGACGATTCGCCGGAAAACCGTGCCGCCAACGAGCACGGCGGCGCGGCGCTCCTGCGCATGGTTTTGGAAGCGGCCGCCGAGACGCGGCTGATCGGCGAGGATCTCGGGACCGTGCCTGATTACGTGCGGCCGAATTTGACGTCCCTGGGAATTGCCGGCTTCAAGATACCTATCTGGGAGCCGGACCAGCGCACGGGCGGCCTTTTGCGGGGATCGGACTATGCCCGGCTCTCCGTTGCCACGTAC
>CAXUFU010000511.1:0-2100 GCA_964250275.1 uncultured Chthoniobacterales bacterium
GGTGACCGTTTCGACGGCGAGTTTTGCCCGGTGCCCGGACGCAGTCCCGCCGCCTTCGCCGGCCGGCTGGCGGCGCTGCGGCCCGAGCGGCGTTGCGACATCCTCTTTAGCCTGGAACGCGTCTGGCGATGTGACTGTTATCGCGCCGGGGATGGGGTGCATCGCGCCTGGCTTGAACGGCGCGCGCGCGCGGAACCCGGCTGGCGGAGCCGCTGGAGGTGGTGGAACCCCAAACACCGGCAGCTTTTGGCGCTGGAAGCGGCGCTTTGCGGACCCGGCGGGGCGCGGGCGATCATCGCCAACTCGCAAATGGTCGCCAGCGAAATGGTGGAAGCGTACGGTTGCGCGCCGGAGAGAATCAGCGTGGTGTACAACGGCTTGCCTGCGACCAGCTTCCAGGCGCCTGAACCGGGATTGCGCGCCCGCGCCCGCGCGGCGCTGGGAGTGGCGGAAAGCGATTTTGCCGTGCTTTTCGCCGGCTCAGGCTGGGAGCGCAAAGGACTGGGCTGCGCTCTTGCCGCCATCGCACTCCTCCCAGACCGATTGCGCCCGCGACTGCTGGTAGCGGGTCGCGGCGACGATAAGCATCCGCGTCGCCGGCTGCCAGCGCAAACGGCCGCCCGCGTGCGCTACCTGGGTGAGGTCAGCGATATGCCGACGTGTTATGCCGCGGCCGACGTCTTCGTCCTGCCCACGCTCTACGACCCCTTTTCCAACGCGTGCCTGGAAGCACTGGCGGCCGGTCTGCCCGTGATCACCACCACGGACAATGGGTTCGCCGAAATCGTCGAACCCGCCCAGGATGGCGAGATCCTGCCCGTCGGCGAAGAACCGGCTGCCGCGCTGGCGGCCGCGCTCATCCGCTGGTCGGCGCCGGAAGTGCGAGCGGCGACGCGCGCGCAGCGCCTAGTCAAGGCTGCTGCTTACACGATCGAGTACAACGTGGTGCAAACGCTCCGGATCATCACCGGGGCTCTTCCGAACAGGTAGCGAGCGCCCGTCCGTAATAGGGTAGGCGCGGGCTTTGTGACCCGTCGCCAAGCCTCCAGTCCGCAGCCGTCCCATTGGTTTCCGGAGGCGCCGTTGCCGCGCCAGCCCCCCGGACAGTCAGGGACGGCTCGGAGAGCCCGCCCCTACCTTATTTTGGGGTTTGGCGGGGGGGGGGTCGCGCGGGCGGCCACGGGCCCCACCCCCCCCGCCCCCCCCCCCGACAAGGCGGCAAAGTCCTGCCCTTGGGCGCGCTTGAACTGGCTCAGTGGCTCGAAGAGGAAGGCGAGCCCTGTCCAGCTAGGAGGTCGTTCATTTGGTCGATGTGGCCGTCCGGGAAGACGATCAAGTTGCCGCTGCCGTGCATGTTCCCGTTCTCGACGAACCAGGGTTGCTTGGCCCAGCGAAACGGCGTCTGCGGCTTCGAATCGAAGGGAGTGGCGGTATAATCGATGCGAACGTTCTGAGGATTGTTCAAATCCGGGTTGCCCATCAGTTGCTGAATGCTGGGACAGATCCAGTTGATCTGCTCTACGCCGTAAGGCTTGAGCCGCGCAATCCACTTCGTGGCGATCACCGAGCGGGCAACCCCGGCGTTACTTATCTGCGGCCAGGCATGATGATCCTGCATGTAGAGATTGGCTGCAACATGCAGTCCCCGAAGGTTTTCCGCGCACCTGGCGCGCGTGGCACGAGTAACTATCTGGTGATAGATCGGCAGCAACATGACCCCGAGGATCGCCACCACCAAGATGACCGTTACAAGCTCGAGGAGCGTAAAGCCCGCGCGCCGCCAGAACAGTTCCCGATGCACGCTAGCCCGGACCGGCAATCTTCGGCGGAACATCTGACAAAGGCGGCCCCTGCCGGTACCGCCACGGTGAACTATCCGCCGGAACTGGTCGGCTCAGAACTCACGCCGGTGCCGGTGCTGACCGCCGTCGAGCTGGGAGTCGAAGACTGCAGTACACCGAGGACATTGAAGGTGAGCGTCTTTGCAATAATCGGTTCCAATGTCGTGGGATCTACACTGCCAAAACTCACATCCAAATTCGCCGTGCCCGTAAGACTGCCCAAACTGCTGGTGGCATATGACGAACCAGATACGACGGC
>CAXUFU010000511.1:2110-2350 GCA_964250275.1 uncultured Chthoniobacterales bacterium
GATCTGACCAACCGCTGTTTCACTAACGGTCGTCGTTGTGGTAGCTGTTGTGGTCACGTCGCTGATCGTGATGGACGCCGCCGCCTCTAAAATACCGATCAACCTGTCACTGTTCGGATTCGCAAAGGCGTCAATCGCCCCGGAGTAGAAGATTCCGTCGGCAAAGAGAACGAATGATCCAGTCGCGGACCCTACCAAAGGAACCGATAGATTGAACAAGCCCAACGCGTTAGACGGAAC
>CAXUFU010000512.1:0-2344 GCA_964250275.1 uncultured Chthoniobacterales bacterium
GGGTTGGTGTTGGGCTTGGTCGCGCGGGGCTATGTGGCGGTGCTACTCCATGTCCCGGCGGCCGCCGAAATTATCCATCGGGGGCGGGCGCGGATGGCGGAGATCCCCGGGCTGCGGTTGTCATACGTCATCATGGCGGTGGGCTTCGCGCCGTTCGCGGAAGAGTACTTGTTCCGCGGCCTGCTTTTCCGGGCGCTGGACCGGGAATGGGGTGGTTGGCGGGCGGTGATTGGCAGCGCGGCGTTTTTCGCGATCTATCATCCGGTGCTGTCCTGGTTGCCCGTGAGTTTGGTCGGCGTCGCCAACGCCCTGCTGTTCAAAAAGACAGGCCGCCTGGCGCCAGCGGTGGCGCTGCATATGATCTACAATATGGTCGTGTTCATGTAGAGCGTTCCAGTCAAGACAGATCTCCCGCCGCCGCGGAGCGCATCGTGGTAATAGGCAGGGGCTGGCGCTCCGAGCCGTCCCTGACTGTCCGGCAACGGTCCTATGGAGTGGGTCGCGCCAAGCAAGTTCTCGGCTGCCAGACAGTCAGGGGCGGCTCGGAGCGCCAGCCCCTACCTTAGTTTGGGTGCCACACAGGGCGGCTACAGCGAGCACGAGCCTACTTCCCAGCGGCGGTCGCCGTGATCTTAACGTGATACACCGACGTGCGCGCGGTAATATACAACTCGTTCCAAGCCGGCCCGCCGAAGCAAACGTTCGCCGGGGTTTCGGGCACCGGAATCTTGCCCAAGCGTTCGCCGGCGGGATTAAAGATCTGGATGCTATCGGCGGAGGTAGAAAACAGGTTCCCTTGCCGGTCGCAGCGCATGCCGTCGGGCACGCCTTTGTCGATGGCGCAGAAAACCCTATCATGGGTTAGCTGGTCGTCGGCGCTCACGTCAAAGACCCGGACGTTACGCGCCCGCCCGCTATCGGCGATGTAGAGAAGCTTTTCGTCCGGCGAAAAGCAGAGGCCATTAGGGCCTTCAATATCGGTCACCACCGCACGCAGCTCGCGCGTGGACGGGTTGAAGCAGTAGACATTGTTCGTCGCCTGCTCCCTGGGACGGCCTTCCAAACCGTACGGCGGATCGGTAAACCAGATCGTGCCGTCGTGCTTGACGACGATGTCATTCGGCGAGTTGAACAGCTTACCCTCGTAGCGGTCGACCAGCACTTCGACCCGGCCGTCGGTTCCCTGCCTGGTCACACGCCGCGCGCCGTGTTCGCAGGTGTAGAGCACGCCGGCCGAATCGTAGACGTTGCCGTTGGCGTGCTCGCTCGAGGCACGAAAAACATCGGCTTTACGGTTGGCGGCATCATAGCGGTACAAGTGGCTCGCGGGAATATCGCTGAAAACGAGAAAACCCTGCATTGGGTTCCAAGCCGGACCTTCGGTGAATTGAAAATCGCCCACCAGCTTTTCCACCGTGGCGCCGGCCGGAACCAACTGACTGAACTCGGGCCGCTCCGCCAATGGAGACTGCGCCGCAGCCGGGAACAAGGGCATAGGCAAGAGGGCAGACACGACGGCGCTCGCCAGCGCGGATCGGAACCAAAGCTTCATCGGCGAAACACGACGGCGAGTCTAGCAGCGCCTAAATGCTTTTCTCCGCCTTAGTGAGGTGACGACACAAACTGGAGTGACCAAGCTCCGCCGCTAACCCGTGCGTGTCTCACATCAACGCTTCCAGCTTGGTGAGGAGCGTTTTCTTGTTGGTCGCGCCGAGCATCTGATCTTTCACTTCACCGCCTTTGAAAAAAAGCAGCAAAGGGATACTCTGGACTTTAAAGCGGCGAGCGAGTTCCTGGTTCTCGTCCACATTGACCTTGGCGATCTTTGCGACGCCCGCCTTTTCCAGGGCAATCTCATCCACAACCGGCGAAAGCATCCGGCAAGGCGGACACCAGGGCGCCCAAAAATCGAGCAAGACGGGAACGGGCGACTGGATCACCTCTGCCTCAAAATTAGCGTCAGTGACGTTGACGGTCTGCGGGCTCGGCATGCGACAAGATAGGACGGACCAACCCTTTTCTCAAGGTGTCTCAGCAAACTAGTTGGCGAAGTATGTCACGGCTTCAATCGCACAGGTAATCGCGGCAAAAACGAGCACGCAGAGCGAAGCGACCAGCAACATCGGATCCTCGGCTGTGGCGGGTACGACATCGGTATCGTCGGTTCGAGCGAGGGTGCGGACCTGGGCCTCTGGCCGGATGGAGGGCTGCGCCTGTTGAATCTTAATCGTCGCCTGGGGCGCAGCCTTGGCGGGACCAGTCGGCACTTCGATCCGGACGGTTTCCTTCTTTGGTGTCGGCTTTACCACCGTCGGCTCTTCGGCCGAAGTTGGCGTCGGTACCT
>CAXUFU010000513.1:0-2339 GCA_964250275.1 uncultured Chthoniobacterales bacterium
GCGGCTCGTCCCGGGCTAGCGTGCCCGCCCCCGGGTTCACAAATTCCCTGGGCTGCGGGGACCCGGAGCGCGGCAGGCCCGTGAGGATGACGTCCGGCATCGGCGTCTGCTACCATAGCGCGGGGATACTCGCAAGCACCTGGTGGAAGGCAGCCCGTTCCTGGGCCAGGCCATGTTGGCCGGCGACGGCGCGCGCGTTGGCCAGCAACGCGGACACCTCGCTGTCCGAAAGGGAACGCGCCGTCCGCACCGCCGCCAACAGGGCCGCGGGCTCGCGGCTTTCGGGCACGACCGCCGTCTGGCCGGGCTGGCAGAACGAGCGGTTGCCAACGCAATCGGGACAGATCACCAGGGCGCCGAGCGCCATCGCCTCGAGCGCCGGGAGGTAAAAGCCTTCCGTGGGGCGCGGCAGCAACACCGCGCGCCGTGCTCGCGCGAGCTTTTGCAGGAACTCCGCGCGCGGCAGCAGCTTGGTCAGGACTTCGACCCGTTCGGCACCGCCCATCGCGCCGATCTGCCGGCCGATTTCCCGGGCCAGCGCGGATTGTCCCTCTTTGACGCCGCAGATCAGCCAGTCCAGCGTCCGTTCACCCCAGGGCGGGTTATCTCTCAGGGCCAATTCCACCCCGTTGGGGATAACGATGGTCGGTCCATTCACGCGTCCCGTTGCCTGGATGGCGGCTTGGACTTGCGCGCTTACACAAATACGGATGGCCCGGTGCGGCAGATAAGCCGCCAGCGGGTGGTTGAGATCACCATGTTGGACGTGTTGGATCAGGTTCACGACCGGTCGCGCGAAGTGGCTGCGCTCCGCCGGTGGAATTTGCAGCCAATCATGCCCGCCCAAAAAAACCACGTCCGCCTCGCGCGGCGCCCAGCGAGGCAACGCCTGCGACCGCCGCGCCAACCACGGGTTAGCAGCGTCCCAGCGCGTGCTGGGGCTAAAGCAGATGTCTGCCTGGTAACTTGGCGCGTTATCGACGTGGTTGAAGTAGTCCCAGACCTTCAGGTGCCCGCCGGTGAAGTTCTGGAAATCGCGGTAAAAAAGAACGCGGGCCACGACGCCAGCGGGCTCGCGCATTATTCCACGAACTCCAACTCCACCGGCGCCGGGATCAGGCCGTGTTCGCTGGCCGCGCCCAGGAACTCGTGGATCGCGCGGCGGCCCTGCACACCGTAGTCGCGCGTGTAATCGTTCACGTACATGCCGATGAAGCGATCGGCCAACGGCACGTCCAGGCCTCGCGCCAGCGGCATCGAGTGCGCCACCGCGTCCGCGCGATGCGCCAGACCATAATCGATGCTCTCCCGCAAAATATCCGAGAGCTCTCGGCGCACCTCCCGCTCCAAATCCTTGCGCACGATGTTCCCGCCCAGCGGCAGCGGCAACCCCGTCGCGGCCTTCCACCATTCGCCCAGGTCCACCACCTTGGCAAAACCGTCCCGGGCGTAGGTCAACTGGCCCTCGTGGATGATCAGCCCCGCATCCGCCCGACCGCTCTGCACCGCGTCGAAAATCTGGTCGAATGGCACCACCTCGTAATCGAAGTCGCCCAGATAAAGCCGCAGCGCCAAAAACGCGCTCGTCCGCACGCCGGGCACTGCGATCTTGCGCGGTTTGAGCCAATCGTGAATGGCCTCCGGCACTCCGGCCGCGACTTCAGCGGGCAACGGATCGCGCGCCGCGTCGGCCACCACCAGGGGCCCGTAACCGTCTCCCATGCTGGCGCCGCTCGGCAGCAGCGCGTATTTATCGAGCACGTAGGCATACGCGCCAATTGAAATGGCGGAGATGTGCAACTCACCTCGCATCGCCCGTTGGTTGAGCGTCTCAATGTCCTGCAGGATGTGCTCGAACCGGTACCCCCGCGTATCGATTTTGTTCTCCGCCAACGCGTAAAACATGAACGCGTCATCCGGATCCGGTGAATGGCCCAGGGTGATGACCGGCGGGTGGGAAGTTGCCATCCCTCGAAGCTAGCCGACTTCCAGCCCGGCTCAAATCCGCATCTTTGGCGCCCTTGACGCTTGCCGGAACCCGCCGCTTTTGCCAGCATCCTTCCCGACGCTGCTACTCACGCCTCCGCCGCGCGCTCCCCCAGCTTTCTTGACGCAGACCGCCTTGGGCATACGAATAGCTAAGACTCCGACCTTCCTACTCACATCATGAACATCCTGATCCTGGCGGCCGGCTACGCCACCCGCCTCTACCCGCTGACCCTCAACAAGGCCAAGCCGCTCCTGGAAGTGGCCGGCAAACCGATGCTCGAATGGGTGCTCGATAACCTCGCGCCGGTGCCGGACGTCTCCACCGTTTACATTGTCACGAACAACAAGTT
>CAXUFU010000514.1:0-2337 GCA_964250275.1 uncultured Chthoniobacterales bacterium
ACAGATAACTTTCGGGTAGGCCATCGGTGTAAGCGACGTTGAGCAAGAGCAGGCGGGCGACGTCTCCCTGCTCGCTGACCGGCACCAGGTGAGTGAGTTCCACCCGCAAAATCGTGCGCGCCTTGGAGCGAAACCAGCGGCAAACCGGCAGGTAGGCAGGCAGGATGACGGTCTGGAGTTGGCGGCGGCTGCCGGGCGAGAGCAAATCCGCCACACCCGCGACGTCCGCCAGCAGCGGCAGCGCGCGTTGGCCCGCGACGGCTTCACCCGTGACCGGGGCGGGCTCCAACAGCAACCAGAAATGCCCGTGCGGACCCACCGTGAACGTGTACGGCCGGTCCGGTTTGATGGCGGGAAACTTGTTCTGGCTGAAAACCTCCCGCAGGGTGCGTCCGGCGTAGTCGCTCAGGTCGAGCTCCACCGCCTGGGCAAAGCGGGAAAGATTGACCACCACCAGGATGCTCTGATCGCCGTGGCAGCGCAGGAAAGTGAGCACTTTCGTGTTCTCCGAAGGCAGGAACTCCATCGTGCCCCGGCCGAAGGCCTGATACCGCCGGCGCATGGTGGTCACCCGCCGCATCCAGTTCAGCAGCGAGGACAGGTTTTGCTCCTGATTTTCGACGTTGATCGACTCGTAGTGATATTCCGGGTCGATGATGATCGGGAAATACAACTGCTGCGGGTTGGCGCGCGAGAACCCGGCGTTGCGATCCGCGCTCCACTGCATCGGTGTGCGCACGCCATTGCGGTCGCCCAGATAGATGTTGTCGCCCATGCCGATCTCGTCGCCGTAGTAGATGATCGGGGTGCCGGGCAGGGAAAAGAGCAGGATGTTGATGAGCTCGATCTTGCGCCGGTTGTTGCCCAAAAGCGGGGCAAGCCGCCGCCGGATGCCCAGATTGATGCGAGCGCGTTTATCGTTGGCGTAAACGCGATACATGTAATCGCGCTCCTCGTCGGTGACCATCTCGAGGGTCAGCTCGTCGTGGTTGCGCAGGAAGATGGCCCACTGGCAGTTGTCCGGGATGTCCGGCGTCTGTTCCAGGATATCGATGACCGGGTAACGATCCTCCATCTGCAGCGCCATGAACATGCGCGGCATGACGGGGAAGTGAAACGCCATCTGGCAGCTATCGCCCGCGCCAAAGTACGCCACGGCGTCCTCCGGCCACTGGTTGGCCTCGGCCAGGAGCATGCATTCGGGGTAGTTCTTGTCCACGTGCGCGCGCAACTCGCGCAGGTAAGCATGGGTCTCGGGCAGGTTTTCGCAGTTGGTACCCTCCCGCTCGAAGAGGTAAGGGATGGCGTCGAGCCGCAGGCCGTCGACGCCCATCTCGAGCCAGAAATCGAACACCCGGAGCACGGCCTTGCGCACCGCCGGATTATCGAAGTTCAGGTCCGGCTGATGATGGTAAAAGCGGTGCCAGTAATAGGCGCCGGCGACCGCGTCCCAGGACCAGTTCGACGGCTCGAAATCCTTGAAGATAATGCGGGCGTCCTGATACTTTTCGACCGTGTCGCTCCAGACGTAGAAATCGCGATCCGGCGACCCTTTCTTGGCCCGGCGCGCCCGCTGGAACCAAGGGTTCTGGTCGCTGGTGTGATTGATGACCAACTCGGTGATCACGCGCAGCCCGCGGGCATGCGCCTCTTTCAGAAAGAGACGAAAATCGGCCAGTGTGCCGTAGCTGGGATTGACGTCATAGTAGTCGGCGATGTCATACCCATCGTCGCGCAGCGGGCTGGGATAAAAGGGCAGCAGCCAGATGGCGGTGATGCCCAGGCTTTGCAGGTAATCGAGTTTGCCGAGCAGCCCGCCGAAGTCACCGATGCCGTCTCCGTTGCTATCGGCGAACGCTTTGATGTGGGCCTGGTAGATGATCGCATCCTTGTACCAAAGGGTCGGTGACATTGGGGTCGTAAAGAGTAGCGAACAGAAGCGGGTGCGAGCTTAAAGAGCGGCTTTTCCCGGCCAGGGCGGCTGGCAGGAATACGCCTTTAGCGATCCGAGGCGTCCAGGAGCTTGAGAAAGGTGCGTTTTTGACGGTGGGCCGCGCGGATGCCGGCGCGGTAAGGGACGAACTCGGCGGACCGGCCCAACCGCTCGAGCAACGCGCCGATGCGGGAGACGAGGTCGACGGCTTCCCGGTAGGCGTTGTGGCCGCCGGCGGCAATGGTCGGGCCGAGGCGTTCCTGATAGATGCGCAACGTATCGGCCGGATGGGTTTTCTCGCGTTGCACGGCCAGCCGCATCCACAGATCGGGCCGGCAGCCATGGGCGTTGGCCTCGTTCCAGGCTTCCTCGAAAAGGCCGTCGGCGAACAGGATCTCCACGAT
>CAXUFU010000515.1:0-1407 GCA_964250275.1 uncultured Chthoniobacterales bacterium
CCTCTTTCTTGAGCAGGTATTGATAGTCGCGGGCGTTCTTGGCCGCGTCTTCGACGTGCACGTTGACCACCGCTTCATCGCCGGTGTCGAACGCCAGGCCATAATCCGCCTTCACCGCATGGGCGATCACCGGGTATCCGGTTTTCACCATGGCGGCAAAATCCGCCGGTTGGAACATCTCGCGGATAGCACTGGCGGCAAATCCGTACGCCTTGGCGTAGTCGTCCGCCCGGAAAGCGGCGAGCTGCGCGTCGATGATGTCAGTCAGTTCCTTTTTCACGGCGGTGGAACTCGCGTGCGGCGGCGCGGCCGCGTCGTCTTGCGTGGCCGCCCCTGCTCGCGGCAGCAGATTGGTGGGAACCAAACCGCCGGCGCACGCCAGCCCGGCAAATAATAGGCACGGCAGGCACAGCGGGCGGCGCATCGCCTAGCATTGGGCCGATTCCCCGTTTGCGCAAGGTGGCAAAGATCGTCCTTGCCAAGGCGGAAGCCTGAGCCTAGCTTCCGACTCTTTTCGCAGGAGCAGAGTAAGAGTATGGCATACGTGATTCTGAAAACGGGCGGCAAGCAATACCGGGTTGCCGAGGGCGACGTAATCGACGTCGAAAAGCTGGACATCGAGGCGGGGCAGGAAACCACCTTTTCCGATGTGCTTTTCCATGCCGATGGCGATCGCTTGACCCATGGCGCGCCGCACATCAGTGGCGCCTCGGTTGTCGGGGAAGTCGTCGAGCAGCACAAGGCCGATAAAGTGATTGCGTTCAAGTATCGTCGCCGCAAAGGTTATCATCGGACGGTTGGTCACCGCCGCAAGCTGACGCGGGTGCGGATCAAGAGCATCCTGCTGAGTGCGTAGGCAACGTTTTTTCTTTTTTCGTTATGGCACACAAGAAAGGTCAAGGCAGCGTCAAGAATGGCCGCGACAGCGCTTCCAAGCGCCTCGGCGTGAAGAAGTTCGGCAGCGAAAAGGTGGTGGCTGGCAATATTATCATCCGGCAACGCGGCACGAAGTTCCACCCGGGCCGGAATGTGGGGTTGGGCCGGGACTACACGATTTTCGCGCTCGTTGACGGCGAAGTTCTCTTCGACCGCGGCGGCCGGCGCGTCAGCGTGGTGCAAGCCACCGCTTAGCGGCCCGTGTTCAACCGTCGCGTTACACCAGCGACGGGTTGGCAGCAAGAGCAGCGGACGGCACCCGGATGATTCAGGCCCGGGCGCGGAGAAGAACGGGACTGGACTGCCTGGTCCGGTTATCGCATCTTGGCTAGGTCATGATTTCGGTCAACACTCACGAGGCGAGGAGTCGCCTCTCCGCGTTGCTGGCGAGTGTTGAGGATGGGAGCGAAGTGGTTGTGATCTGTCGGAACGGAAGGCCCGTGGCCGAGTTGCGCGCGATCAATTCACGTG
>CAXUFU010000515.1:1463-2331 GCA_964250275.1 uncultured Chthoniobacterales bacterium
ACGATCCTGTACGATCCTACGGAAGAGGCCGCGGAGGATGAGTGGCCGAGCAAGTTCCGCTAGACTAGAACAGGTGGCATGCTGCTGCTGGATACTTGCACCCTGCTCTGGTTGGTCAGTGACCAACTAAAACTCTCCTCCGGAGCAAGACACGCGCTTTCGGATAACGCCGGGAAGCTCTACGTCTCCGCTGTTTTGGGTTTCGAGATCGCGCAAAAGGTGGCCAAGGGCAAGCTGGTGCTGCCGCTCCCAACCGCTGAGTGGATGGAACTAGCCTTGGGTTTGCATGGTCTGATGAGCCTGTCCCTGAAGATGAACAGCGCGGTAGCAGCGGGTGCCTCGCCGGCGTTGCACTCCGATCCGTTCGACCGCCTGCTGATTGCCGTGGCCCAGGCACACCGTCTGACACTTCTAACACCCGACCCGTCTATCCGGCAGTATCCCGCTCTGAGGACACTCTGGTGAAGATAGGCTTCGAGCCAGCGGCTCCAAAAAAAGGTAGGGATGGGTCTGCGACCCCGTCCCTGACTGTCTGGCAAACGTGCTCGGGGACGGGCGGCGCCGCCCCAGGGCACGCGGCCCCAGACAATCAGGGCCCGGGTCGGAGCGCCCCCCCCCCGGCCACCGCTCACCAAAAAACCCCGCCCCCGGGCCGCAGCCCCGTCCCTACCTCTTTTTACGATGGCTAGGCCGCTGACTATAGCGCCGGGGCGCAGGGCAACCGGAGATTGCATTTGCGCACCCGCGGAACTCTCCCTTATAGATCAGCCACACCCTGGCCGGCGCACCGCGTTCCGTTGGCGGCCGTCCTCAAGAGCACCTGCCGATGAGCGCCGCACCTGCCGAACTGCTCGAAGCAGGACTGGTC
>CAXUFU010000516.1:0-2328 GCA_964250275.1 uncultured Chthoniobacterales bacterium
GGCGCAACGCGCCGTCGGCTTCCGCCCGCACCTCGGCCAGCGACGCCCCGGAGGTGCTCAGGGCCGCCGCCGCGATCGCTCCTTCCACCAGCGGCGCCGCGCAGAACGCCCCGCGCGCGCGCAGGCCTTCGTCCAACAGGTCCAGAGCCGTCTCGGCGCTCAGCACGGCGCTGCCCAGGTCCAACAACACCGCCACGCCGGCGGGCGAATCCAACTCCTCGATGGCGGCCATGATGGCCGTGGCATCCGTGCCGAGATCCCGCTGGTCCTCGCCGGTTCCGGCGGCGATCGCCACCCGGGCGCGCCCGCCGTAGAGCGTGCCGAGCATCTCCTGCAAAGCCAGCGCCAAGCTCCGGCTGTGGGAAACGAGCACCAGTCCGACCATGGCTTTGGTCCGGCTTTTTTCGGCCCCGGCGATCACGCGCCGGCCGTGCCGGCTGCGTCGGCGGTGTCGGCCAAAGCCGTTAAGAGCAGGTGGGTCGAAACCGAACCGGGATCCAAATGGCCCGCGCTGCGTTCGCCCAGGTAACTGGCGCGGCCTTTGCGTGCGAACATGCCTTTGGTCGATTCCGCGCCTTGGCCGGCCGCATCCGCGCTCCGCCGCAAGACCGGCGCGAACTCCCCGTCCGGCGCGGCGCGCAAAACTTCCAGCGCCGGCGTCAGCGCATCGACCATCGTCTTATCTCCGATGACGGCTTTGCCGCGGCTCTCCACCCCGCGGACGCCCGCCTCAAAAATCCGCGTCCAATCCGCCAGCGTGATCTCGGAGAGTCCCGCCGCCGCCTTGGACGCGTCCAGGAAAAACGTGCCGTAAAGCGGCCCGCTCGCTCCGCCCACCTTGCCGATCAACGTCAGCGCCACGTTTTTTAACAGGGCCGCGGGTTCATCGGTCCTCCAGGCCGGCAGCTTCTCGGCCACGAACCCGAACCCACGCGCCATGTTTTCCCCGTGGTCGCCGTCTCCGATGTCCGCATCCAGTTGCGTGAGGTGAGCGCGCTGGGCGGCGAAAGCCTCCGCCGCCCGCGCGAGCCAGTCACAGAGGAGCGGGGTGGTTAGAGCCAGACGCATGGGCGAAGAAGCGTGCATCGGGACCGGGCGAAGATCAAACGCCCCAGCGCAAGGCGGCAGTCAGAACCGGAGCATCCCAGAGCGGTATCATCTCCGGATCCAGCTTGAGCAAGGTGATGGACGCGCCTGCCATCTCCAGGCTCGTGATGTAAGGCCCCACCAGCCGGCGCACCACTTTCAAGCCGTGCGCCCGGGCGATTTCTTCCGCTTTGCGGTAGACGATGTAAAGCTCCAGCAACGGCGTGCCGCCCATGCCGTTGACGAAGAGGAGCACCTCGTCGCCGGAAGCAAAAGGCAGGTCGCTGATGATCGGCTCCAGCAGCAGGCTCGTGGCCTCGTCCGCGGAGACGAGCGGCAGGCGCTCGCGTCCAGGCTCGCCGTGAATGCCGACGCCCAGCTCCATCTCGTTTTCCGGCAGCTCAAAGGTGGGCTTGCCGGCATGCGGCACCGTGCAACTGGTCAGCGCGAGACCCATGCTGCGGACATTGGCGTCGACGCGCTCAGCCAGGGCTTTGAGCTGAGGGAGGGACTGCCCCGCTTGCGCCGCGGCGCCGACGATTTTCTCCACCAGCACCGTGCCGCCGACTCCCCGCCGGCCGGCTGTCCAAAGGCTGTCCTTGACGGCCACATCGTCATTGATCACGACGCTCTCGACCTGGATATCCGCCGCACGCGCGAGCTCGGCCGCCAGCTCGAAGTTCATGACGTCGCCCGTGTAATTCTTGACGATGTGCAAGACGCCCCGGCCGCCGTCGATCGCTTTGGTCGCCTCCAACATTTGATCCGGCGTCGGGCTGGTAAACGTCGCGCCTGGGCAGGCGGCGTCGAGCATACCGCGCCCGACAAAGCCGCCATGCAACGGCTCGTGGCCGCTGCCGCCGCCGGAGAGCACTCCCACTTTGTTTGCCACCGGCGCGTCCCGCCGCACGATGTAGTTCGGGTCGTAGTGGACCCGGAGCAAGTCGCCGTGCGCGGCTTCCAGGCCTTGCAAGGCTTCGACCACGACGTTCGTCGGATCGTTGATGAGTTTTTTCATAGGCTTGCCCGAAGACAGGACCGTTGCTAGAAGATGACCTTGGTCCGCGCGCCGAGCACGACGGCGTTCTCGTGCGTGCCCGTGCCGCCCGGATTGACGTAGTACTGGAAAAGCGGTTGCACGAGCAGCCAGGGCGTGACCTGCGCGGCATAGTTCAACTCTATGGCGGTTTCCTGGGTCCGGCGGACGGCCGGCGCCGTTAACGTGGCGGCCGTATCGAAAGC
>CAXUFU010000517.1:0-2319 GCA_964250275.1 uncultured Chthoniobacterales bacterium
CGCCCGCCAAAATGCGCTGCAGCATCCTGCCTCCCCCCGGCCGGAAGTCGGCCCCGGCGCGGCCGCGGCGCGCCATTTACGCGCCTTGCTTTACCCCGGCGGGGCCGGCGGCGTTTTCACGCGACCGGGAGTCGAGCCGCCAGGTCTGGAGCGCGCAGCACGGGTATCCGGGAGACCCGGCTTACCGCGATTTCTACCGCGATATCGGATTCGAGTTGCCCATCGAGGAACTCGCGCCGGTAGTCGCCGCGGAGGGCCCGCGCAAGTTCACGGGCTTGAAGTACCATCGCATCACCGGCCGGACCTCTGACAAGGATCTGTACCACCGGGTGTGGGCGATGGCCGCGGCCGACGCGCACGCCGGCCACTTCATGGATGAACGGCGCAATCAGATCCAAAAGCTGAAGGATGTGCTGGATATAGACCCCATCGTGGTGGCGCCGTTCGACGCCGAGCTGTTTGGCCACTGGTGGTACGAGGGGCCGGAGTTCCTCGAACTCTTTTTGCGCAAGGCGGTCTTCGATCAAAACGTCTTCGAGCTCACGACGCCCGGCACGTATCTGGCGGGCCATGGCCGGTTGCAGATCGTGGCGCCTTCCGCCTCGAGCTGGGGGCAGAATGGCTATTGGGAAGTGTGGCTGCACGAGACCAATTCCTGGATTTACCCGCACTTGCAGATGGCCGCGCGCCGCATGGTGGAAGCGGCCCAGGCGGAGCTCAAAGGCCAGGGGTTCGCGGAGCGCGCGCCCAAGGAGCTGAAGGCAGACGCCGGTTTGCGGGACCGGCTGCTGCGGCAGATGGTGCGGGAACTCCTTTTGGCGCAGTCCAGCGACTGGGCGTTCCTGATGAAGACGGGCACCGCCACGCACTATGCCGCCAAACGCACGCGCGACCATGTCCTGCGCTTCACGCGCCTGTATGAACAATGGCGCAGCGGCGAGCTGGACATCGCGTTTCTGGAGAATTGCGAGTGGCGCGACAACCTGTTCCCGGAAGTGAACTGGCGCTACTATGCGTAGAAGCATGCGTTGGCTGTTTTTGCCGGGGGCCGCTCTGGTGGCGCTGTTTGTCCTCGTTCCGGCGGTCCTCCATGCCCAGGACGAGAAACCAGTCCAGCGCGCCACGGTCCCGCTCAGTTTTCTGCCGCCGCCCATGGAGGGCGCGACGTATAGCCTCGGAATCTATGACGCCAAGAGCGGCAAGCTGGTCCGCCGTTTGCACGAGATCGCGCCGGAGTCGGCGTTTACCGCGGGGCTCAACGGGCTGATGACCAAGTGGGACGGCAAGAGCGACGACGGCGAGCCGGTGCCGCCCGGCCGTTACGCCGCGCGCGGGTTTGCCGTCGGGCCGCTGCAGGTCACTGGCGTGGACATTTTGGGCAACGACTGGGCCCGGGCCGACGGTAATTTGCGGATCAAGCAGATCGAAGCCATCGAGCTCGACGGCGACCACCTGATCGTGTTTGCCAAAATGGCGGGGAATTTTTCGGAGAAGCTGAACCTCGCTGGCCCGGATGGAACTCTGCTCAAGAGCAGCCCCATGCCTCCGGGGGAAAATGCTCCTGGCCCGCAGAAAACGGCCTCAGGTAAAGACCATTCGCTTTGGAGGATCACGCCAGATGCTGTCCTCATCCAGGAAGCGGCGGACGGCTCGGTTCTGCGCCAGCTTGCTGCGGTCCCGGGCGACCCGGCACCAGCCGGAGTGGCGGCCTCGACTGTGGAGGATCGCCTCTATCTGCTGGAAGATGGGCCTGGCTGGCAGCGGCTGCGCGGCTTGTCCTGGATGGAAACCAAACGGGAAGACGGCAAGCAGGTTTCTACCTGGCAGACGTTCTTCGAGCGCAACATCCGTGCGCCCGATCCGGCGCTCGGTTTGGAAAACCCGCCGGTGCCGGTCGAAATCAACCTGGTGGCGAACCCTTTGGAGCTTGGCAAACCGCAGAAAGCGAGATTGGCCGCCGCTTTCGACGCCAAAGGCAGCTACCTGACAACCGCCGATGGCCTCCGCCTGCGTCAGATCAGCCAGCGCGCCAACCTCCAGGCCGCCAAGCTGACGGAGGGCAAGGCCGCGAACAGCCTGACGTTCTACGAGACCGACGGCGCCGCCTGGGATGAGTTTTCCATCGCAGGCGCCCGGAACATGATGGCGTTCGACGCCGGCGAGTTCGAGATGACAGCCACAGGCGAAAAGCCTGTGACCGCGAAGCCCACCGAGCCGCCGGAGCTTTAGCGTCTCGCCGCGAAGCGGCTCCAAAAAAGAGGTAGGGATGGCCCTCCGGGCCGTTCCCTGACTGTCCGGCAGCGCACCGTTGCCGTGGCG
>CAXUFU010000518.1:0-2318 GCA_964250275.1 uncultured Chthoniobacterales bacterium
GTTTCATACATCCCCTTTTTGTTGAGGGATTTCCGTCTCGTCCTTCCGCGCGCTACCCCGCCGCCAGTTCCCGTAATAAGTTACGGTTGAGAATACTACCCGCCCGGAAATTCTCCAACGGGAAATTTTCATTGGGCGAATGCGCCCGCGCATCAGGGAGCGCCAGGCCCAGGAGCAAGGTCTCGACCCCGAGCACATCCTTGAAAGTTTGCACAATCGGGATGCTTCCGCCCTCGCGGATCAATGCCGGTTCCGCGTGAAAAGTGCTGCGCAAGGCTCGTTGCGCCGCCTTCCCAGCGGCGGAGTTCGGATCAGTAAAGTACGGCTCGCCGCTGTGGCCGCCGCTGATCTCCAGCGTCACGCCGGCGGGCAAATGTTGCCGCAAGTGGGCGATGGCCAATTCCTCGATCCGCGCCGGGTTCTGTCCGGGCACCAGGCGGAAAGTGAGCTTGGCCAGCGCTTTGCTCGGGATGATCGTCTTGCTCCCCTGCCCTTGGTAACCCGAGCCGAGGCCGTTGATTTCCGCCGTCGGCCGGGCCGAGCTGCGTTCGATGCTCGTATACCCCTGCTCGCCGAAGAGGCTCGGCACGCCGGTCAAGGTGAGCAATTCTTCGTCAGTCCGCGGCAAAGCCTGCCAGGCTGCCCGCTCCCAATCCTGCACCGGCAAAACGTCGTCGTAAAAACCCGCGATGGCCACGTGGCCGTTGGCGTCATGCAAGGTCGCGAGCAGGCGCGCCAGCGCCGTGGCGGGGTTGGCGACGGCGCCGCCGTAGATGCCGCTGTGCAAGTCCATGGCCGGACCGCTCACGCGCAGCTCCAGCGCCATGATCCCGCGCAGACCGTAGGTAAACGTCGGCCAGCCGCGCGCCACCATGCCGGTATCTGAAACCGCCGCGATGTCGCAACGCAATTCTTCGCGATGTTCCGCCAGAAAAGCGGCCAAATGCGGGCTGCCGATTTCCTCTTCACCTTCGATGAGCAGGGTCACGTTGACCGGGAGTTCGCCGTCTTCCGCGATCGCCTGCTGGAGGCCGATGATGTGCGCCAGGATTTGGCCTTTGTTGTCGGTCGAGCCGCGGGCGTAAACGACGCCGTCCTCGATGCGCGGCTCAAAAGGCGGCGTTTTCCACAGCTCGAGCGGATCAGCCGGCTGCACGTCGTAATGGCCGTAAATCAGGACCGTCGGCCGGCCGGCGCGATGGACGTTGCGGGCCACCACGACGGGATGACCTGGGGTCGGGTGCTTCTCGACGGCGAGGCCGATGCTTTGCAGCTTCTGCACGAGCCAGTCCGCGCAGGCGTTCACCTGCGGGGCAAACGCGGGATCGGTTGAGACGCTGGCGAATTTTAGAAACTCGACGAGATCGTTGGTGGCGGCATCCAGGGTGCTCATACGGGTAGCTTCCACGATTCGGGCGGGGTTGGCGAGTTCTCCTTGCTTGCAGATAGCTTTGCAGCTACGACTCGCTTCGCCAATTTCCCGCCGGGCCTGGGACGGAATATGGCGGTTTCAATGTATCTGCGCCAGTTGGCCATTCTTGGCTTCAAGTCATTCGCTCACAAAACCGAGCTGAACTTTCCACACGGTGTGGCGGCGGTGGTGGGCCCCAATGGCTGCGGCAAGAGCAACATCCTCGACGCGATCCGCTGGGCCTTAGGCGAGCAATCGGCCAAGGCCCTGCGCGGCGGCGAGATGGCGGACGTCATTTTCAATGGGACCGATTCGCGCCAACCGCTCGGCGTGGCCGAAGTTTCTCTGACTTTCACCGGCTGCGAAGCCGAGCTGGGCATCGACTACAATGAGGTCTGCATCACGCGCCGCGTGTATCGGGACGGCCGGGGCGAGTACCTCTTGAACAGGACGGTCTGCCGCCTGCGCGATATCCAGGAGCTGTTCATGGATACGGGCATCGGCCGCAGCGCGTACTCGATCATGGAGCAGGGCAAGCTCGACCTAATATTGAGCGCGCGCCCGGAGGATCGCCGGGCCGTTTTCGAGGAAGCGGCGGGCATCACCAAGTACAAGGTCCAACGCCGCGAGGCGAGCCGTAAACTGGAGCAAACCGAGGCCAACCTGACGCGCCTGACGGATGTCATCGGCGAGGTGAAACGGCAGCTCGGTTCCTTGCAGCGGCAGGCGGCCAAGGCGCGCCGGCACCAGTCGCTTTCCGCCGATCTGCGCGTGTTGGAGACGCACCTGGGGCACGCGCAGTTCCGGCTATTGGAAGAAGAACTCGCCGGGGTGCGCGCGGAAGTCGCCCGCTTGCGGGCGGAGCAGGCGCAAGCCGAGGCGGAGCTTTCCGTGGGCGAGGCGCGGC
>CAXUFU010000519.1:0-2314 GCA_964250275.1 uncultured Chthoniobacterales bacterium
GTCCGCCCCTGAGTTCGAGAGATGCCGCTTGTACCCGTCGGCGTAACCTGCGCCCAGCGTGCCGACCCGCATCGGACGCGGCGTGACAAATGTCCGCCCGTAGCTGATGCCGCGCCCCGGCGGCAGGTCGCGCACCAGCGTCACACGGGTCTTCAGGCAGAGCGCGGGCCGCAGGCGGGCCTGATATTCCACCAGGGGCGCGCTGCCGTACAACATCAGGCCCGGCCGCACGACTTCGCAGCCGTCGCGGGGATAGCCGAGCAAACCGGCACTGTTCCGGGCCTGACGCCGGATAGGAGGCTGGGCCCGAGCCGCGGCGGCGTCCTCATTCAGCACCCTGAAGCGCCGCAGTTGGTCCGCCGTGAAGTCGTAGTCTTCATCGGAAACGGGCAGGTGTGTCACGAGCCCAATCACGTGCAGGGAGGGCAAGCCGGCCATGGCCTGTTGCAGCTCGGGCAGGCCGGCTTCCAACACCCCCATCCGGCCCATGCCGGTGTCGACGTTAATCTCGACCTCCAGCGGCGCGGCGTCTGCGCCGTGGCAGGCAAGAGCCAGCCGCGCGTAACTTGCGGCCTCCTCGACGCTGGAGATCCAGGGCAGCCAGCGGCGGCGCACGATCTCCTCACGTTCCTCTGGCAACGCCGGCGACAGGATCGTGATGGACGCCGCTGGCAGGTGCGCCTGGAGTTGAGCGGCTTCGGTGCTGTTCGCCACCCCGAAGAAAGACTCCCCGGTAGCAGCGGCGAACTCCCGGGCTACCGGGACCATGCCGTGGCCATATCCGTCAGCCTTGACGATGGCCAAGATAGAGGTCGCGGGACCCGCCAGCTCCCGCGCAAAGGCGGCGTTATGGCGCAGCGCCGCGCAATCGATTTCAGCCCAACAGCGGGCCGTAGACACAAGGTTTTGCCGGGCCATCCGCATCCAAAAAAAAGGTAGGGATGGCTTTCCAAGCCGGTCCCTATTTGTCCGGAAAACCGCCCCGTCTCACTCGTCGCAGCCCCGTCCTCTCCCGCCTGCCAGACGCACAACGGCAGTAACTTACCCGCCGCGCTTTCCACCCGAGCCAAACCCCGTCCCGCTCGCCGGCTTTTCCACCGGCACTCAACTGGCGCTGGCCAGCTCAGGCGACTCATCGTTGCGCACAACCGGCCGGCTTTTGGCGGGCAGATCAGGATCAAGGAACCCGAGCATATGCGGAGGGTTGATCACACGCACACCGGCCGCTTGCTGTTGTTCGCGGATCTGTTCGTGAAAGGCATGCATCCGAGTCCAATGTGCCTTGGGCCGGAAATGGTGTTCGGCGTGATAGCCATTATTGAAAAAGATCCAGTTGTAGAGCTTGCCGTAGCTGCTGACGCCCCAGGCAATCGGTTCATCCGGATTGCCGCCGAAGTGGCGATAGTAGCCATTCAAATAGCTGAAGCAGTGGCCGAGGTACATGAAAGGCAGGAAGTAACAGATAAAACGCCAGTTAAAGAACGCCATCAGAGCCAGCGTGCTGGCAAAGGTAACCAGCTCGATATTGCCCCAACGCGCCTCGACGGCGCCGCGCTTGCGCATCTCCCGGGCGATGGCGGCCGGATTGTCCCGGAAGAAACTCAAGAAGGTGTAGCTCCAAACATTTTCCGCCTCATCATCGTGGCCGTGCCGATAAATGGAGATCCAGTCCACCGTCTCGCCTTCTTCGTTCTGCTTGTCGCTGTTGCCTTTGTGGTGCTGCATGTGCACCACGTCGTAATAGGTCTGCGAGAAGCAGCAAGCCACCGATTCCACCACGCTAAAAAGGCGATTGAGCAGAGGAGCCCGGAAGTAGGGGTTATGGATGAAGTTATGCGAGACGCCGTTGATATTGGCGTTGATGGCCATCGCGTAGACCAAACCGAGGATGAGCATCACCCAGAGAGGCGCGCGCGGAAAAAGATAGTAAAGCGAGAAGAAAAACGCCAGATGCAGCAACGCGACAGCGGTGGGAATGGCGTCCCAGCGGGTGTAAGCGAACAGCTTGGACGTAGTTTTCGGTATCTCGATCTTGATTGGCTCGGCTTTCATAAGGCGGCAGGCTTTCTGACTTTCGGACGGGCAACCTCTAGCCGGCGCGACCTTATGTCCAGACCGGAAGCAGCGTCAACAGCAAACCATTCGCCGCTTTCCGGCGCGGTGCGCTTATGCCAGCGCCCCACGCTCCCAAAAAAGGTAGGGATGGGTCTCCGACCCGGTCCCTGACTGTCTGCAAAAGCGTCCCTATCCACGGCGCGCCCCGTCTCGAACGCGCGCTTGCCAGACAGTCAGGGACCGGCTCAGGAGAGCCATC
>CAXUFU010000520.1:0-2314 GCA_964250275.1 uncultured Chthoniobacterales bacterium
GGCAGCGGCCCCCCCACCCGTTGCGGCAGTGGACACCCGCACCTCGTAGCTTTCGTCCCGCGCCATGACCGTGAGCGGTGAACTCTCCCCGGCCGAGTTCCCCTTGGCCCGCACGGTCAGCGCCCCATCGCCGATCTGGAACCGGCTCATATCCATTTCGTTCCAGGCGCCCCAGGACGCCCGGAGGGCCGGGGCCGTAAAATCGTCCGACAAGCTGAGCATCGGCCGCACTTCAGCGCCCAGGGGTGAAGGCATCGGACTGGCGCGCAACTCTCCCAGAGGGGCTTGCGGCCAACCGTCGGCGGTCCATGACACCGGCTCCAGCAACGTATTACGGCCGAGCGTCGTGAACCCTTTCCGATACCCGTGGTAAACAAAAAACCAGCGGTCCTGGGGGGTCGATACCAGGGTGCCATGCCCGACCGACCACCATTCTTCGTCGGCGCTGTACGTGTGGATCAACGGATTGTGCGGCGAGTTTTCCCAGGGACCGAGCGGTGACTCGCTCCGCGCCACGACGGCCATGTGGCGGTCCCGCCGTGCCGCCCACCGCGCAGACCAGATAGTAATACTTGCCGCGCTTGGTCAGCTTGGGGCTTTCCAGCCAAAAGCCCTCCGTCTTCCAGTCCTTCGGGTAATCCCAACCATGGTACACCTGCTTGCGCTCTCCTGCGGTCGACAGACCGTCTGCGCTCAGTTGCACCACGTGGCCGCCGGCCGAATAGAGGTAGCGGGTTCCGTCCGGACCCACCACATGCCCGGGATCGATGTCGCCGACTTTCAGATCGACCGGTTCGCTCCACGGGCCGGCCGGATGTTCCGCATGCACGACGAAAAGGCTCCCGTTGCAAGGATAGTAAATGAAGTAGCGGCCGCGGTATTCCGCCAGATCCGGCGCCCAGATATCTCCGTAGGTGCGATCGAGCGCGTGCGAGATGGGCGTCCAGTTGACCAGGTCGCGCGAATGCCACACCTGCAGTTGGGGCGCGTACTTGTAGCAAGTGTGGGTGATGTAGTAATCCTCGCCTACGCGCAGGATAGTGGGATCGGCGTAGTCCCCCGCAAACAGCGGATTCTCAAACAGCGCCTGGGGAGCGGTCCATGGGCCGGTGCCCGCCATCGTTTGTCCCCAGGACTGCGCCGGCCGGCCCAGACACGCCGCGAGCGACGCCCCGGCTGTCAGTTGTAGCCACGCCCGACGCGAGATTTGGGTTTGCTCTGCGTCCATGGGCGCATGTTGTGCGCAAGGACAGGAAGGTGTCAACCTTCTCTCCGGCAGTGGGGGCCGGCCTTGCTGGTGCGTTCCGGATTCGGCTGGCGCTTTGCTGATGGACTGCCCCCCTGGTCTTGCGTAAGAGTCGCCCGCGTGAACTCACTCCTGCCGGCTTACGTTTCGACGCTCTTGGCGTGTCTGGTTCTGGTGGTGCGCGCCCCGGCGCAGGTCCCGCCTGTTCCCCCGCCCCCTTCCACGCTCGATTCCGTCCGCGGACCGGTTTCCAATCTCTTCGTGGGCAACAGCTTTATGCACGGCAGATATCTGCCGGTACGCACTTACAACGCCACAGCCATCACGGATGAAAATTTCGGCCTGCCGCCATCCAATCCACGCGCGGAGCGCCTGGAAACGGGTCCCTTCGGCGGCATCCCAGGCATTTTCAAGGAGTTTACCGTGGAAGCGGGCTTGTCGTACGACGTCCACATTGAGGCCATCAGCGCCCAGACGCTCCAATTTCAGTACGAGCACGCATTGCCCATCATCGCGCAAGCGCCCTGGGACGCAGTCGTCCTCCAGGATTACAGCACCGGGCCTTTGCCCGAGGCGCGCGGCGGCCATCCGGAGCGCTTCTACCAGTACGCCACCTTGCTGGAACAAGCCGTTCACACCCTCAACGCGCAAACCAGGCTTTATCTTTATGAGACCTGGCCCCGCGCTGACCTGATTTTCTTCCCTGGCAAACCGTACTCGGGCGAGGGCGTCGGCGCCATGACCCGGGAGTTGCACGAGGCCTACTGGCGGGAGGCGGCGCAGGATGGGCACTTCACCGCGGTGATCCCCAACGGTGATGCCTGGCAGCGCGCGATCGAGGAGGGCGTGGCGCAGCCAAACCCTAGGCAGAACGCCGGAGACGACCGCGTCGATTTGTGGGGCGTAGATAACTACCATCCCAGTGTGGCGGGCGCCTATCTCAACGCGCTGGTCTGTTTCCAGCAGATCACCGGGCAGGACGCGCGCCGGTTGGGCAAGAACGAACAGGCAGCCGCCGCGCTCGGCCTGGCGCCCGCGGCTGCCGTTGCCCTGCAGAGGGTAGCGTGG
>CAXUFU010000521.1:0-2311 GCA_964250275.1 uncultured Chthoniobacterales bacterium
CCGCGCCGGCAAACGCGTCGTCCGGCTCAAGGGCGGCGACCCGTTCGTGTTCGGCCGCGGCGGCGAGGAAGCAGTCGCGCTGGCCAAGGCGCGCGTGAAGTTCGAGGTCGTGCCCGGCATCAGCTCCGCCATCGCCGGGCCCGCGTATGCCGGCATCCCCGTCACTCAACGCGGGAGCGTCACCCAGCTCACCATTTTCACCGGACACGAGGATCCGGAAAAAGGTGGCAGCACCGTCGATTTCGCGCAGCTCGCGCAAGCGCCGGGCACCAAGGTCATGCTCATGGGGGTCGAGCGCCTGGAAGCCATCTCCCGCCAGTTCGTCGACGTCGGCGCCGATCCCGCGCTGCCGGTGGCGCTGGTGCGTTGGGCGACGACCCCGCGCCAGCAGACGCTGACCGGCACCCTGGCGGACATCGCCGGCAAAGCAGCCGCCGCCGGGTTCGAGGCGCCGGCCGTGGTGGTCATCGGCGAGGTCGTCAACCTGCGCGAGGAACTGAACTGGTTTGAGAAACGGCCGCTCTTCGGCCGGCGCATCGTCGTCACCCGCACCCGCAAACAGGCCGGCGCACTCAGCGGCAAACTGCGGGCGCTGGGCGCGGACGTGCTGGAAATTCCCACCATCCGCATCGATCCGCCCACCGAACTGCGGGCCTTCGCGGAACTCGTGCGTGATGCCCACACCTACGATTGGGTTCTGTTTACGAGCCCCAACGGCGTCGACGCCTTTTTCGAGATGTTTTACCGCCTGTACGACGATGCGCGCGAGATCGGCGCCGCCCGCATCGGGGTGGTCGGCCCGGCAACGGGGGCACGGGTGCGCGAGTTCCGGCTGAAGGTGGACGTGCAACCAGACAAAAATGTGGCCGAAGCGCTGGTGAAAGCTTTGCAAGACGAGAGCAGCGTTGAGAATGTGAAAATCCTCGTGGTCCGGGCGGAAATCACCCGGGAAGTCCTGGCGCCAGCGCTCACCCAACTGGGCGCAATCGTCGACGAAGCCATTGCCTATCGGACAGTGCCGGAAAACGCCGAGGCCGGCCCCCGCTCCGGCGCGCTCGCGCGTTTCCACGCGGAAGGAGCGGACCTGATCACGTTTGCCAGTTCTTCCAGTGTGGAAAACTTTCTGGCACTGAAACTTGCGTTGCCGGCCGGCCTGCGCGTCGCCACCTTGGGACCGATTACGTCGAAAACGGCGCGCGAGGCCGGTTTGCGGGTCGATGTGGAAGCGCCCAGCGCCGATCTGGATGCTTTTGCCCGGGCGATCACCACCAGCTTTGCCGCTCGGTCTCCAGAGTAAATAGCCCGCTTTCCGGGCGAAATACCCGCTCGTGGCCTGAAAGTCGCTAAGTAGACTTTGCCATGGCGGATGATGAACCTCAGATCGAAGACCTGGATTTTGACGGACAGATGCATCATCTCGCCATCGAGGCGCAGTTGAAATCATCACCGCCGGCAGCCCGCTTCGACCGCAAGGACCTGATGCTCGCGCTCGGGCAGATGGTGCGCCCCTTGGCTCTGGAGCTCGAGAACATCAAGCGCGCTACGATCGAGAACAACCTGCTCCTGACCGTCCTGGGCAAGGCCGCCAAAGCGCCCGCGGCAACCGACGCGGATGCCTTCGGCCAAATCAACGCGCAGCTCCAACGCCTCGGCGCGGTGGAAACCGCCAACCAGAAGCTCTTCGATGCGCTCCATACCGAGCTCAAAGGCTACAAGGACAGCTTCCTTTTCGACGCTTTGCAGCGGCCGTTCATCCGCGATCTCGTCTCCATCTTCGATGACTTCACCGCGGTCCACGTCCAGGTCTCCAAGCGCCTCCAAGCCATGGAACCCAGCAGAGACGGCGCCGACTCCGCCGGCAAAACTGCCGAACCACGCCGCGATGCCGCCGGCAAAACCGGCGAAGACTCTGCCCCACAATCCGAGGCCGATTTCCTCCGCACGCTGGCCGGCAACATGGAAAACGAGGTCCATCACCTGCTCGAAGTTTTTCTGCGCCTGGAAGTCGTCCTCTCGCAATCCCCCGCAGGCACGCCGCTGGACAAGCGGTTGCACCGTACGGTCGCTTTCGAGCCCGCTCCCCACGCCGGCCATGACGCGCAGGTCGTCCGTTCCCTCAAGCCCGGCTTTACCTGGCGGGAACGCATGATCCGGCCCGAGGAAGTGGTCGTTTACCGCTGGTTGGCCGAGCCGCCCGCCGCGGTCGCACCCGAGGAAAAGCACTCGGTCCCGGACAGCAAGCCCGCTCCCCCGCCGGAAAATCGCCGGCCGGCCGCGGACGCGAAGATCGGCAGACTGAAATGACCCCCGC
>CAXUFU010000522.1:0-2303 GCA_964250275.1 uncultured Chthoniobacterales bacterium
GCTTGGTGCGACCCGTCGGCCTAGAGCGCTCGCGGACAGTCAGGGACGGCTCGGAGAGCCCGCCCCTACCTTTTTTTGGATTGGCCGCGATGCCGTCCATAGGTTTCCTTGTGCGACTTGCCACTCACCGCACTAGCTCTGCGCGGCAAATACGTTCGGCGCTGGGGTGAATAATTCCATCTGCCGCGGCGGTTGTATTCCCGCTTGCCACGCCGCGCTGCCGATCAGCGCCGGTTTGTGATCGGCCGTGATGATAAACGGCATGATTTTCTTCAGCGGCACGCGCAGCCGGGCGAGATCCGCCAGCGTGGCCTTGTGCCAGCGCCGCGCGCGCAGCAGCCGGTCCACGTTCTTGACGCCGAGGCCCGGCACCCGCAGGAGGCTCTCGCGCGGAGCCCGGTGCAGGTCCACCGGGAAATGTTCCGGATGCCGCAGCGCCCACGCCAGTTTCGGGTCGATGCCCAGCGGCAGGTCGGGCTCCGCTTCGGTCGTCAACTCCTGCACCTGGAAGCCGTAGAAACGCAGCAGCCAATCCGCCTGGTAAAGCCGGTGTTCGCGCACGAGCGGCGGCGCACTGATCGGCAAGGCCTTGGCGGCGTCCGGGATCGGGCTGAAGGCGGAATAGTAGACGCGCCGCAACTTGTGCGTGGCGTACAGCGACGATGCCTGGTCGAGGATGGCGCGGTCGGCGGTGGGCGTCGCGCCGACGATCATTTGAGTGCTCTGTCCGGCCGGCGCGAAAGGCAGCGCTTTGCGGCTCTCCCGCGTTTCCACTTTGGCTTGCGCGATGCGGTCCCGGATCACGCCCATGGTCGTGCCGATGCGAGCGAGATCCTTTTCCGGCGCCAGCGCCTGCAAATCCTGCGCGGTCGGCAGCTCGACATTGATGCTAATGCGGTCCGCCCAACGGCCGGCTTCCGCGATCAGTTCCGCCGACGCTTCCGGGATGGTCTTGAGGTGGATGTAGCCGCGAAACTGATGGGTCTCGCGCAGGGTGCGCGCCACCTTCACAACCTGCTCCATGGTGTAGTCCGGGTTGCGGATGATCCCGGAACTCAAGAACAAGCCTTCGGTGTAATTGCGCCGGTAGAAATCCATCGTCAGATTGACGACTTCCTCCGGCGTGAACCGCGCCCGCCGCACGTCACTCGATTTTCGGTTGATGCAGTACAGGCAATCGTAAACGCAGAAGTTCGTCAGTAGGATCTTCAGCAACGAAACGCAACGGCCGTCGGGCGTGTAGCTGTGACAGATGCCGGCGCCGGTGGTCGACCCCAGCCCGCCCGCGCGCGAGTCGCGTTTGGCGGTGCCGCTGCTGGCGCAGGAGGCGTCGTACTTGGCGGCGTCGGCGAGGATGGAGAGCTTGGTGCCGACGTCCATGAGCGTGAGGCAAAACTATCCTTGAATCGTGCCGCCGCGCAACCTGGCTTGCGTGGAAAGGTCTACGCGCTTTATCAGCGCTCCAGAGCCTTGCCCGCGAACTCTGACAGCTAACACCGGACTGACGCGAACCCTACGGCTTCAACTCCGCTTTGACCGCGGCCAGGTCTGCCTGAAATACCGGGCTGGCGATGATGGCGGCGGCGGTTGCTTTGCCCAAGACCTCGCCTTCCTGGATGTCGCTCGGATAATGGACGCCCGCCTCGACCCGGCTTTGGGCAATTTGGGCGGCGCGATCAAGGAACGCCTGTCGTTTGGCCGGGAAGATCACCCCGAGCACGGTGGCCAAGGTGTACGAGGCCATCGAGTGCCCGCTTGGATAGCTGAAGCCAATCACCGGAAACAACGGCTGGACCGTGTCCGGATGCCCCTCATAGGGCCGCGGGCGGGCAAACTTGTTCTTGGCCGCGCCGTTGACCGCGGCGGTGACGGCCAGCGTGTTCTTCACGAGATGATAAAACGCGGGACCCTTTTCCGGCGTCAAGTTGCTGCCGTAGATCGGCTGGAAAAGCTGCTCGGAGAACTTTTCATCGCGTTGGCACTCCGCCACGATTTGGGGCGTGCGCGTCTTTTGTGCCGCCAGGACCGCTGCCAGGTCCGCTTGGTCTGCCTTTGAGTCAGGTGCGGGCGGTGGTGGAGCGGTGGCGACCAAATCCTGCACCTGCTCTTTGGCGAGCCACCTGGTGGGATCGGGACTAAAGGGATCAGGGGAGCCCTCGGCCAAGGCGAGATTGCTGAGCAGGGCGGCACAAAAGAGGAAGCGAAAGATCGTCCAAAAGCGCAGATTCATTGGCCAACAATGGGGACGCAGTGTTCCGGCTCGACAAGAAAAATCGCCAGGCGTCGACGCAACACTCTTAGCG
>CAXUFU010000523.1:0-2295 GCA_964250275.1 uncultured Chthoniobacterales bacterium
CTCGATAAGCCCACGAGACAAATAAAGGTAGGGGCAGGCTCTCCGAGCCGTCCCAAGCTTGTCGGCAGGAGGAGGTCCGTTGGCGCTGAAAAAGCGCCCGTCCGATGCCGCGCCCAGCCACCTCTTGCCCCATCGCAACGCGGCCGGCAATCAAAAGCTCTCCGTGAAAAGCTGGTCGGGCGCCGCCAGCAGTGCCCAGTGATCGCCGATGTAAACCAGCGTGTACGCGTCTATCTTACCCCCCGCCTGGAGCAAGGCGAGCACACTCGCACCCCGACTAAACTCCAGCGCGCTGCTCGCGCCAACCGGCCGCAACGTCATCTTCCAAGCCGGCGGGGTGAACGGCGGCCGGTCCACCGTTGCCTCTCGCAACGTACCCAGATTTGGGTACCTTCTAGGTCCCAACGTATAACGCTGGGCGGCCTCCTGGGCAAACCCCGTAGGTGCGTGCGTACTGTAGGCCCACGCTTCTCCCCATGGGTCCATTTTCAGGTCGCTGGGAAGTTCATGTTCGACCTCCGCCAGCGAGGCAGGATAGCGAACGTTCCGCGCATAGAAGTTATCCAGAACGGCAGCGATGCCACGCATCTCCACGCGTGCGATCCAGGCTTTCGCCACGTCGCGCAAGGCCGCGGTGGTGGCGTCCGTACCGGGAGCGACCGCCAGGGCGCGCATTTGCGGCAGCCAATCGGGTTCCGCCACCCGCGCGAGCACGCGCAGATACACCTCCTCAAACCGGATCGCCGGCGTCAGGTCCGGCGGCAGAGTCGCTCCCGCCGCTTCCAGCGCGGCGATGCGTTGGCTAAGCGTATTTTGGTCTGCCAGCGGAGCCACCTGCGCGGGCCAAAGATCCGCTGCGGCCCCTCGAGCGGGCAGGATTTCCCAGCGGCCAAGCGAACAGACGAGTAAGGCCCCTAGGGCCGCCACGCTAGTGCGTGACCGCATAGAACAACGCACTTACCCCAAGCGCCGTCGAGTCTTGGGCCTCGTAGCCGATCGCGTACGGATCCACCGCCCGTTCCCAACCCGCGCTGAGATCGTTCGGGCTGTAAATCACTCCCAGCGCACCGTTCACATTGATGCCGTAGATTTCCGGCGCCTCATCGGTCTGATTGCCGCGCTTGACCGCCAAAGCCGGCCGAGCCTTGACCGTCGCCAGGCTCATCGGGCGTTGGAAGAGCGCGTGATTAGCGGGCAGTTGCGTCAGCGGCTGGTTGGGCAACACCTGCGCCATCTCGGCGCGGAACCCGGCGTCGAACGAGGTCCGGCCATCAGCGGCTTCGGCAAATAGGACGCCGCCTTTAAGCAGAAACTGCCGCAGATTGGCGCGTTCCGCGTCCGTCAACTGGAAGTCGGTGGTGCCCGTCAAATACAGGATGGGCATGTCGAAGATCGCGGGATCGGTCAGCTTGACGTCCGCCAATTCAAACGAGACGGGCGCGCCCGTCATCAGGTGGAACTGGTTGAGCAGCATCGGGAACGCCGCCGTGCGTGTCTTCCAAGGTCCGGCGTGGATCACTTGACCCACGCGCACCTGGTCGGCCGTCTTCTTGTCCGCGTCGACCAGCTCCACGCTCTTGCCGACGCTCTTACCGGCGTCCCGCATGGCCGTCACGTAAGAAACGATGTTGCCGCCGATCCGGCGCGCGTCATCGTCCGAGTATCCCCAACTATCCGCCGGGTTTTTCTCCCAACCCATCGAGAAGTCCCAACGCGAGATGAAAATCGCCGTCCGATCATCGATATCCACACCTTCCAGGAACGGCAGCGAGTCGCTCACCACCTTGTCCCGCACCGCCCGGTCGCGGTACTTGACCTGAGTAATGGGATAGTACGAGTTGAACACCGGGTGATCCATCCGCAACCGGTAGACATTGCGCTCGGGCAAAATATCCTTCGCTGCTTTCAACGCCGATTGGTAGAAGTCCGGATTGCCGACCAGAGAGTTGAAAATAATCGTCCCGCCGTGCAACACATAAGAGTGCAGCCGATCCACGTCGTCCTGGGTGAAATCAAACGCCTTGTAGCCGGACCGATAAAGAATCGGCGTGTTCTTCGCGTCGGCCGGCACCTCTTCCCACGTCTTGATGTTCGACGAGAAGTTGACCTTCATCTCGGCGCTCATCCACTCGAGCAGGCCTTTGAGATCATTCGGCGTCCGCGCCCAATCGTCGTTGTCGCTTGTGCGGATCTTGGTGATTAACACCGGCGGCTGCGGCGGGTTCTTCCGCTCCTGCCGCTTCTGGAGGCCGGCTGGCAACGGCAGAGGTTCCGCCCCTTCAGAGGACGACACCT
>CAXUFU010000524.1:0-2290 GCA_964250275.1 uncultured Chthoniobacterales bacterium
GAATCGGAGCGCCCCCAGCGAACGGTGCGGTTGCCAGACGGCAAGGGACCGGCTCAGGAGAGCCATCCCTACCTTTGGGCTACACGTCCGGCTGCTGCTGCGTCAGACAATGGAACGCGCCCAGGCCCCAGATCAGTTCGCAGCAGTTGATCGGCACAATGCGCCGGGTCGGGAAAGCTTGCTTCATCACGGCCACCGCCCAGCCATCGTGCGGCTCGTTGAAAGCCGGCAGCAAGACCACCTGATTGGCCACGTAAAAGTTCGCGTAGCTGGCCGGCAACCGCTGGCCTTCACGCACGATGCGCGAAGGCATCGGCATCGTCAGCACGTGCAGCGGCGAGCCGTCTTCGGCGGACATCTCGCGCAAGCGCTCCAGATTGGCCTGCAACGGCTCGTGGTTGGCGTCGTGCGGATCTTCCTCAATGACCGTCACGACCGTCGTGCGGTTCACAAACCGGGTCAGATCGTCCACGTGCCCGTCGGTATCGTCGCCCTCGATACCGGCGCCCAGCCAGAGAATGTTCGTGACCCCGAGATACTCGCGCAGCACGGCTTCCACCTGCGGTTTTTTGAGGTGCGGATTGCGGTTGACGTTGAGCAGGCAACTCTCGGTGGTCAGCAGGGAGCCGGACCCGTTGACATCGATCGAGCCGCCTTCGAGCACGATGCCGGCGCGATGCACCGGCAGCCCGCCGAGCGCTTCCGCGACGCGCCCCGGGACGGCATCATCCAGATCGAACGGCGGATATTTCCAGCCCCAGGCGTTGTAATCGAAGTCGATCGCGGCCAGGCGCGGTTCGGCCTCGCGCGTCACGAAGATCGGCCCATGATCGCGGCACCAGGGTTCGTTGGTGGGGATGTGAAAAAAGCGCACATGGGCGGTGCCGGTCGGGCTCGCGGCAAGGTGCCGGCGCACTTCGTTTTCCTGTTCCGGACCGCTGACGTTGATGTGCACGGGCTCCGAATCCGCCAGCGCAGCCACCATTTTGACCAGCGCGGGAATGGCGCGCGCGTAGCCGCCGCCGGGGAAGCTAATGCCGTCTGGCCGCGGCCACGAGAGCCAGGTGGCCGCGTGCGGCTGCCATTCCGCCGGCATGCGATACCCGAGCGCGGCGGGGGAACCGGCGGCCGGCGGAGCCGCCGCGACGGAAGCAAGGGAGGATGAGGCCATGGAAAGGGGGAGGAGTCTACGGATTCGTCCGTGGCATACGCGTTGGCTCCAAATCATCTTAGCACGGCGCGGGCCGCGAGCCGTTCAATCGATCAAGCGCCGCGTGACGTCGCGGTAAGCATCGATCCGCCGGTCGCGCAGAAAAGGCCAGTGCGTCCGCTGTTCTTCGACGCGGGCGAAATCGATCTCCACCAGCAAGTTTTCCTCCTCCGTCACCCCGGCCTTGGCGATGATCTGCCCGGCGGGATCGCAAACGAAGCTCTGCCCCCAAAACTCGATGCCCGCGCCGCCGGCGGGCGCCTCGTGGCCGACGCGGTTGACCGCCGCCACGTAGCAGCCATTGGCGATGGCGTGCCCGCGCTGAATGGTTTCCCAGCTCGAGTGCTGGGCCTGGCCGAACTGCTCTTTTTCGCCCGGATGCCAGCCGATGGCCGTCGGATAAAACAGGAGCTGCGCCCCACTGAGCGCGGTCAGCCGCGCCGCTTCCGGGAACCACTGGTCCCAGCAGACGCACACCCCCAGCTTCCCGCGCTGGGTCGCCCAGCTCCGAAAGCCGAGATCGCCCGGCGTAAAATAAAATTTCTCATAGTACAGCGGGTCGTCCGGGATGTGCATTTTCCGGTAGCGCCCGAGCAAAGCGCCGTCCGCATCCAGCACGATGGCCGTGTTGTGATAAAGCCCGGCGGCCCGGCGCTCGAAGAGCGAAGCGACGATGACCACCTGCAGCTCCGCCGCCAACCGGCCTAACGCCTCGCTGCCGGGGCCGGGAATCTCTTCCGCCAACCCAAAATTGGCATGATCTTCCGCCTGGCAGAAGTACTGCGACGCGTACAGCTCCGGCAGGCAGATGATGTGCGCGCCGGCGGCGGCCGCGGCGCGGATTTTCTCCATGGCGCGGGCTCGGTTTTCGGCGGGATCAGCGCCGCAGCGCATTTGCACGAGCGCGAGGAGCGCGCGACGGGTCGAGGGCGGGGAATGCACGTCAGAATCTACGCGGCGCGAGCGCGAGGGTGAAATGATTTTGTGCGCCGAACCCACGCCGCTTTCTTCCAAAAAAAAGGAACGCACCACCCCGGGCTCGAGCCAGGGTTGCAGTCGACCAGCTTTTTACTATCCTCT
>CAXUFU010000525.1:0-2287 GCA_964250275.1 uncultured Chthoniobacterales bacterium
GTCCAAAGCGGCGGCGGCCGCCGAGCCGCCGCCGCCCCTCGTGCTGCGGCCCACCAGCGGCTGGACCGCCATCAATTTCCGCGAGCTCTGGCAATACCGCGATCTGCTCGTGATCCTCATCGAGCGCGACGTCAAGCTGCGCTACAAGCAAACCGCGCTCGGGCTGCTCTGGGTCATCCTCCAGCCGCTGATCGCCGCCGGCATCTTTACGGTCATCTTCGGTCTGTTCGTGAAGGTCGGCAGCGACGGCATGCCCTATCTGCTTTTCAGTTTCACGGGGCTGGTGGCTTGGACGTACTTCGCCGGCGCGCTGCAACGGGCCAGCGGCAGCCTGGTCACCAACTCGCAACTGATCTCAAAAGTCTATTTCCCGCGGCTCATCATCCCCCTCGCGCACACCCTAGCGGTGCTGGTGGATTTCGTCGTCATGCTCCTGCTCTTGTTCGTCTTGATGGCCTGCTACCACGTTTGGCCGACCTGGCGCCTGACCACGCTGCCGCTCTTCCTGGTGCTCGGTACGCTGGCGGCCACGGGCGTCTCGCTCTGGCTTTCGGCCATGAGCGTCAAATACCGCGACTTCATGTACGCGCTGCCGTTTATGATCCAGGTCTGGATGTATGTGACGCCAATCGTCTATCCGGCCTCTAAAATACCGCTGCGCTGGCGGGGCTTGTACGCGCTCAACCCCATGGTCGGGTTCGTCGAAGGATTCCGCTGGAGCACGCTGGGCAGGAGCGCCTTGGATCCGCAGATGCTGCTCTATTCGGCCGGGATCTCCCTGGCGCTTTTCGTCACCGGCGCGTATTTTTTCCGCCGGACGGCACGCACCTTTGCTGACGTCATCTGAGCTCGAGAACCATCCATGGCGTCATCCTCTGCGGCCGCCTCGGCACGCGTCTGCGCGAGGAGACCGAGTACCGTCCCAAGCCGATGGTGCCGGTGGGCAACCAGCCCATTCTCTGGCACATCATGAAGCTCTACGCGACCGCCGGCCACAAGGATTTCATCCTCTGCCTGGGCTATAAAGGCGACGTCATCAAAGAGTATTTCCGCAACTACCACTGGAACACCAGCAACGTGACCATTCGCCTGGGCGCGCAGCCGGAGATCCAGTACCACAACACGCACGACGAGGAGGATTGGACCGTCACGCTCGTCGACACCGGCGCGAACACGCAAACCGGCGGCCGGCTCAAGCGGGCGCTGCCTTTCGTGCGGGACGATACTTTCCTGCTGACCTACGGCGACGGCCTGACCGACAGCGACATCAACGCGTCCATCGCGTTTCACGAAGAACACCGGCCGGTCATCACGGTCACGGCCGTCCAGCCGGCCGGCCGCTTTGGCGATCTCACGCTCGAAGGCCTCCACATCGCTGCGTTCAAGGAGAAACCGGAGCAGCAGACGGCTTTCATCAACGGCGGCTTTTTCGTCGTGGACAAACGCATCGGCGGATACATCGCCGGCGACGAGACGGGGCTGGAAAATGAGCCGATGAAGCAGTTGGTGGCCGAAGGCCGCATCTGCGCGTATCAGCATGCGGGCTTCTGGCAGTGCATGGATACCTACCGGGAGCAGCAGCTTCTGACCGGCATGTGGGAATCCGGCCAGGCGCCGTGGAAAACGTGGTAGCTGCGCCCGATGGCTTCTTCCTTCGGCGGCTTTTTCGCGGGCAAGCGGGTGCTGGTCACCGGCCACACCGGCTTCAAGGGCGCGTGGCTTTCTCTGTGGTTGCATGAGCTGGGCGCCAGCGTCGCCGGTCTGGCGCTCGATCCTCCGACCGCCCCCAACCTCTACGAGATCGTACGGCCGCACGTTTTTCCCGCTGACGGCACCAGGCAGGACGGCCGGGGCGATATTCGCACCCTGGCCGTCCTGGAGGACGCCCTCGCGCGGTCCGAGCCGGAAATCATTTTCCACCTGGCCGCGCAACCGCTGGTCCGCCTTTCCTACGAGGAACCGCTGGCAACTCTGGCGACCAACGTCATGGGCACGGCGCACTTGCTCGAAGCGGTCCGACGCCGCCGGGCGCCTTGCACCGTTGTCGTCGTCACGAGCGACAAGTGTTACGAGAACCGGGAATGGGAGTTTGCCTACCGGGAAAACGATCCGCTCGGCGGCCACGACGTTTACTCGATGAGCAAAGGCGCGGCGGAACTGGTCGCTGCCGCCTGGCGGCATTCGTTTTTCCAAACACCCGCCGGCAGCGGTGTCCGCTTGGCTACCGCCCGGGCCGGGAATGTCATCGGCGGCGGCGACTTCGCCCGCGACCGCATCCTGCCGGACG
>CAXUFU010000526.1:0-2286 GCA_964250275.1 uncultured Chthoniobacterales bacterium
CGTTAAAACCGTCGTCTCGAAGTTCATCGATCAGCGCCCGAACGATCGTCTGGGGCTGGTCGAGTTTGCCGGCGCGCCGTACCTGGTCAGCCCGCTCACGCTCGATCACGATTGGCTCCAGCAAAATCTCGAGCGGGTGAAGGTCGGTTCCATCGAGGATGGGACGGCTATCGGTTCGGCCATCGCCATGTGTGCAAACCGGCTGCGGGAGGAGCCGTCCAAGTCGAAAGTCATTGTCCTGCTGACCGACGGCGAGAACAACAGCGGCAAGATTTCGCCGCTGATGGCGGCGGAAGCGGCCAAGGCGCTGGGCATCAAGATCTACACCATCGGCGCCGGCGTGCGCGGTGAGGCACCGATGCCGATGAAAGACCAGTTCGGCAATACGCGGATGGTGATGGTCAAGTCCGACGTGGACGAGGCCACGCTGGGCAAGATTGCCGAGGAAACCGGCGGCCGATTTTTCCGCGCCACGGACACGGACTCGCTCCGGGACATCTACGCGCAGATCGACCGGTTGCAAAAGACCACGCACACGATCAAAAAATTCGAGCATCGCTCGGAGCTGTTCGCGTGGGCGCTGCTGCCCGGTCTATGCGTTCTCGGGGCGGGCCTGGGCCTCGAACAAACCCGTTACCGCCGCTTACCCTGACTTGACTCATCCAGCGGCAACTAACCTCCTACCTCTATGATCTTCGCTGAACCCTTCTGGCTCGCCGCCGGGCTCGCGGTCTGCCTGACCCTGCTGTGGCTCTACCATCGCTACGACCGGCGGCAGCGCGCCGCGCTCGCCACCTTTGCCTCGCGCCATCTGCTGGGGCAACTCACCGCCTCGTTTTCCACCGGACGCCGCACGCTCAAGCGCGTGCTCTATGTGGCTGGGGTAGCCTGCATCTTCCTGGCGCTGGCCCGGCCGCAGTGGGGCTTTCGCTGGCAGGAAGTGCACCGCAAAGGCATCGACATCCTGTTTGCGGTCGATACCTCCCGCAGCATGCTCGCCCAGGACGTAAAGCCAAACCGCATCACCCGCGCCAAGCTGGCGGTCACGGACCTGGTCAACAAGCTGGACGGAGACCGGGTCGGTCTGATCGCGTTTGCGGGCGACGCGTTCCTGCAGGCGCCGCTGACGCTGGATTACGATGCGTTCAAGCAGGCGCTCGACGCGACGGATGTCGGCATCGTCCCGCGCGGCGGCACGAACGTGGCCAGCGCCATCCAGGAAGCCGGGCTGGCCTTCGGGGCGGACTCCAAGAACGAGAAGATCCTGGTCTTGATCACCGATGGCGAAGACCTGGAAGCTCAGGGCGTCGCCGCCGCCAAGGCGGCGGCCAAGGAGGGCTTGAAGGTGTACACGATTGGGGTAGGCGGCACGGCGGGCGAGCTGATCCCGGTGCCGGACCAAAACGGCGGCACCACCTTCCTGAAGGATGACAACGGTCAGTACGTGAAATCGCACCTCGATGAAAACACGCTCCAGCAGATCGCGCAGGCCACCGGAGCGCTTTATGCACCGCTGGGTCAGCAAGGCGAGGGCTTGGACACGGTTTATCAGCGGGCTCTCGCCCCGCTCGCCAAGCACGATCTTCTGTCGCGTATGGAGAAGGTGCCTCTGGAGCGCTTCCAGTGGCCGCTGGCCGCCGGCTGCGCTCTTCTCCTGGTGGAGATGTTCATCGGCACCCGCAAGAGCCGTTTTGGCCAACGTAAGTTTGCGCCGCTGCCCGCGCGCCGCACCCGCGTGGGTCTTCGTCCGGCCGCGGTGGCGTCAGTGCTAGCCATGTGCGGGTTGGCGGCGGCTGCCCAGGCCTTCCCGCAGGCAGCCGAGAGTGCTTACAAGAAGGGCGATTTCGCGACAGCGGAAAACCAGTACCAGCAAGCCGCCGCCAAGAACCCCCAAGCGCCGGCCTTGCAGTTCAACCTGGGCGCGGCGGCTTACAAAAGCGCCCAGTACGACAAGTCGTTGCCGGCGTTTCAAAAATCGCTCGGGACCGATAAGCTCGATCTGCAGCAACAAGCTTACTATAACCTCGGCAACACCCAGTACAGGATCGGCCAGAAATCTCAGCAGACGCAGCCGGAGGAAGCCATCAAAAATTGGAAGAGCGCTCTCGCTTCCTATGACGGCGCATTAAAACTCAATCCCGGAGATGGCGACGCGAAGTTTAACCGGGAGTTCGTGCAGAAGAAGCTCGACGAGCTGCAAAAGCAACAGCAGCAAAAGCAAGATCAACAGAAACAGCAAGACAAGGATCAACAGTCAAAGGATCAGCAGTCGAAGGATCAGCAGTC
>CAXUFU010000527.1:0-642 GCA_964250275.1 uncultured Chthoniobacterales bacterium
TATATCCATGCCGGTGCGCAGATTGCGTTTGATGACCGGAGCGACCGCGGCGCTGGCGCTGTAGATGTGCTCGATCAGCAGCCGGGGCGTATCGGTCGATACCGCCAAGGCGACGACGCCGGACGGCACGAAATCCTTCGCGTGCAGCTCGTAGGAATCCAGGATGGTGAAGCGGCCCGTGACGTAGGGCGTTAATTCGTTGGCGGCGGGATAGTTGCGCAGGTACTCGCGTTCGAGTTGCAGGTTCAGATCCCGCAAGGCGGAAGGCGTCAGCGCGTCGAAACGGGCGAGAAGCTTTTCGGCGCTCAGAAACTCCCCGGGTGGCGCGGCATTGACCTTGAAGCGCTGGGGCAGATCGATCTTCTTGATCTTGCGCAGGAGCCGGTAGCTGACCGGCAGTTCCGGCCGGCTGAAGACCAGATAGCTGCCGATCCAGCAGGCCATGCTAAAGACGACCAGAAGGAGCAGGAAAACCGTCCAAAGGAACAGGTTATCCTGACGGCGCGGCTCGAACTCGAGCGGCGTTCGCAGCAAATCTTCCTTGAAAGAGGAGGTTTTCGGGCTGATTGCCACAAGCCGCAGCGAGGAAAAAGGGTCGGGAGCGGAGGACGGATCGCGCGGGGGATGGGCTCGGAGTAAACT
>CAXUFU010000527.1:652-935 GCA_964250275.1 uncultured Chthoniobacterales bacterium
AGGTGCCGCAGCCGCAGGTACGTTTGGCGTTGGGATTCTGGATCCGGAAGCCGGTCCCGGTGAGATCGTCGTTATAATCGATGACCGAGCCGCGCAGATGCCCCGCGCTGGCGGCGTCGACAAAAACGCTGACCCCGGCACGCACCGTCACCTCGTCGCCGGGCTGGGCTTGCGCCACCGTCATCCCGTATTGCAACCCGGAGCAGCCGCCGTTTTCGACGAAAATCCGTAGTCCGGAGCCGGCCGGAGCATCTTGGGCAGCGAGCAGCGCCTGAAGATGATT
>CAXUFU010000527.1:945-2239 GCA_964250275.1 uncultured Chthoniobacterales bacterium
GCATTGTCAGTGACAGTAATCATAGGAGGAGGACCGTTTCCTAGATAACGCAGGCACCTGGGAAGTCAAAGCGATTCTGAGCTGGGCAAGCGCGGCGCCCCAGGCGTTTTCCAGAGGGTTTGGCCCGCTCCTGGCCCAAGCCTGATGCGGGCCAGAGCCAGCACGTTTTTCGGCCCCGCAGACGCTCTTTGCTTGCGCTAAGCTTATCCCGCCCTCCATGAGTCGAGTCGCTCTGCTTTCGGAAATCGTCGCCAGCCAGGTCGCGGCGGGGGAAGTCATTGAGCGGCCGGCTTCGATCGTCAAGGAGCTGGTCGAAAATAGCCTGGATGCCCAGGCGCGTTCCATCGAGATCGGGGTGCAGCGCGGCGGCATTGCGCTCGTGCGGGTGGTCGATGACGGGCACGGGATGGATCGCGACGACGCGCTCCTGTGCCTCGAACGCCATGCCACCAGCAAGATCCGCACGGGCGCGGATCTGGCCGCCATCGCGACGCTCGGGTTTCGGGGCGAGGCCCTGCCCAGCATCGCCAGTGTGTCGCGTTTCCGCCTGGCCACGCGCGAACCGGGCGCGCTGTCCGGCACGGAGATCCTGGTCAATGGCGGGCGCATCGAGGCCGTGCGCGACTCCGGTGAAGCGCCGGGCACCGTGATCGAAGCGCGCTCGCTTTTCTACAATCTGCCGGCGCGCCGCAAGTTCTTGCGCGCGGAAGCCACCGAGGCGGCCGACCTGGAAACGCAGATCCATCTGCTCGCCCTGGCGCACCCGGAGGTGCGTTTCGTTTACCTCCGCGATGGGACCACGGTTTTCCAATTGCCCGGCGTCAAACGGCTCCTGGACCGCATCCGTGATCTTTCGGGAGAGCCCGCGGCGTCGGAACTGGCGGAATTGCGCGGTTCGGCTGCGGCAGAGGGCATCACGTTGCGCGGCTTTATCGGCAAACCGGGGGTCAGCCGCGCCACCCGCCAGGCGCAGCGGGTGTTCATCAACGGACGGCCGATCGACAACGGGATCGTGACGCAGGCGCTGCGCGAGGGTTATCACACGGCGCTGATGAAGGGCCGATACCCGGTGACGTATCTGTTCGTGGAGATGGATCCCGCGATCGTGGACGTGAACGTCCATCCCGCCAAACGCGAGGTGCGTTTTCGTGAACCGGGCGCGGTGCGGGAAGCGATCGTGGCCGCGGTCCGGCGGTGCCTGGAAGCCGGGCGCACGGACTGGACGCGTTCCTTCCACCAGCCGCCGCTGCCGCAAGCGCGCTATGGTGCGGACACCGGCCGCCCGCTCCTGGAC
>CAXUFU010000528.1:0-2235 GCA_964250275.1 uncultured Chthoniobacterales bacterium
CTCGTTTGCCTCTCCTGCGGGGCCGGCGCCAAGTTAATCGGCGGCACCAGCGGATGGAAGCGCTGGATGCGGCAAACGAGCAGGAACAACCAGTAACGCCAGCGCACCGCCCACGGCGGGTCGGAATGGCCGGCCACGATCGAGTTGATGGCCGGCGCCATGTGCAAAGGCGCGTTGTGCTCCATAAAAACCGAGAAAGCGGCATTGTCGTAGAACGCCTTCACCAGCTTCTCCAGCACCGCGAGGTTTGAGCCCAGGCGCCGCGTGTACCGGCGCTGCTGCCACCAACTCAGCCCCCGCCCCGCCCGATGCGCGGCGATCACCTCCGCCGCCGCCAGCTTGGCCGAAAGCAGCGCCACGAAAACGCCGGTCGAAAACATCGGGTCCAGAAAACACGCCGCGTCTCCCACCAACAGCAAGCGCGAGGTCGCGAAGCGGCGGGCGCGATAGTTGTAATCGGCGGTGACGGTGAAGGGCGTGATCGGCTCGGCATTCTCCAGCGCCTGCGCGAGCTTGGGGGACTCCGCGGCCAGTTGCGCAAAAAGTGCCGTTGGCGCAAGGCGCGCAGCTTTCATGCGGGCGGTCGTGGTAACCACGCCCACCGAAGTGTGGTTGGCCCCGAGCGGGATGATCCAGAACCACCCGTCCCCGTGGCGAACGATGACGATGTTCCCCGCCGCGCGTCCGCTGGCGCGCGGCACGCCCCGGAAATGCGCGAAGATCGCCACGCGCTTGGCCAGCGCGGGGTCGGCGGGCGCGGTTTGGATCGGCTTGGCGAAGAGCTTGTCCCGGCCGCTGGCGTCGAGCAGAAATCGGCAGTGCACCGGGCCGCCAGAAGCGTTCCCGGCCACAGACGACGACGACGCCGCGGGCGCGAGCGTCACCTGGTAGCCGTCCCGGCCGAGCGGCTCAACCGCCGTGGCACGCGTTTCCTGGCGCACCTCGCAGCCGAGCTCCCCGGCATGGTCGAGAAGCAGATGATCGAAGCGTGAGCGCTCGACCTGATAAGTGTAATCCAGCCCCGGCACCAGGCCCTTGGAAAACTCCACGTGCTTGGGCAGGACGCTGCGGTTGCCGACGTGAAACTCCGCGCCATATTTCGGCTGAAAACCGGCACGTTCTACCTTGTCCCAGACGCCAATCTCCCGCAGGATCGAATTGGCCACCGGCATGATCGACTCCCCGATATGGAACCGCGGGAACCGCTCCTTTTCCACGATCAACACCCGCAGCCCCGCGCGCGCCAGGTACGCGCCGGCCGTGCTGCCCGCCGGGCCGCCGCCGATGATCAAGGCGTCATAAGCGGGCTTCTGCATCGTCAGACGAAAAATGGGTTGTCTTCCGGCGGAGGAACCAGTATTTCGGGCTCTATCAGGCAGCCCGCCACGGCAGGCGGATTGCGAACCGCTGACGTGTCCTATTCTTCCTGATTCCTCCTGGAAAGTCCAAGCACTTTCACGCTCGACGACCAGCGCCTAACCCATGCTCCCAGATTCTCACCGCAGCCTGCCCCGGGCGATGCAGCTCTCCCTCTCCCGCCCGACCGAGCTTCTGGCTCGCCTGAAACCGGGCTGGCGGCAAGCGCGTGCCATCGGCCGGGCCGTTTGCCTGCTAGGCCTTTGCGGCCTGTTGCTGGGGGCCTCGCGCGCGGGGTCGGTGGCTGACTTGGACGCGGATGACGGATTGCCGGACGCCCACATCGGCGAGCCGCTCACGAGCTTTACCGGGCTGCGCAAGACCGAGGACACCGGTCGCTGGCTGACCTTCGACCGGCCGGCGGACAAGCTGGAATTTCTCGGGGTCAAGCTCAAGGGCATCACCTACAACTTCTTCAAGGAACGGCTCTATTCGATCGACCTGGAATTGAACGGCTCGCACAGCGTGCATGCCATGCTGAAGGTCCTCGAGCAGCGTTACGGCAAGACGCATTCGCTCGAGACGCGGACGTATCGCGGGACGAACGCCCAGATGGAAGTGCGGGAGTGGGAAGGCGCAAAAATCTATTGTGAGTACAAGAGCGCCGTGGACGGCACCGGCGCCGAGATGGTGCTCTTGGATAAGCCGACCTGGGACATGCTGCAGGTGCCCAAAGAGGAACGCGCTGCTCAATCGCGCGAGATGCTCAAGGGCAGCTATACCAACGGCGATTTCTAGGAGGGCGGTCTGAGCTGTAGCGGGGGGGGGGGGTGGGGAGGCGCCGCGCGGCGCGGGGGGCCGCCCCCCCCCGCCCCCCCC
>CAXUFU010000529.1:0-2232 GCA_964250275.1 uncultured Chthoniobacterales bacterium
GGGGCCATGGGGGGCGGGGCAGGCGCCGGGGTTTGTGCCGCCCGCCAGACAGCAAGGGACCGGCTCGGAGAGCCATCCCTACCTTTTTTTGGAGGCGCTTCGCGCTATTTTAGGCGCGGCGGGCGCGCGGGGATTTTCGCGTCGATGCCGCAGTCCAAGACGCAGCGGGACAGGTCGAGCGCTTCGCCGATGATCTGATCCATGTCCAAATAACGGTAGGTTCCCAGGCGGCCCAAAAACACCACCTTGGCTTCCTCCCGGGCCAACTCCGTATACTCTTCGAGACGAGACAGGTCGGCGGCCAGCCGCTTCGGATAATAAGGCACATCCGCGGGCTCCGTCTCCTTGCTGAACTCACGGAAGGCGATGCTCGCCGCGTGGGTCTCCCACGGGGCAAAATGCTTGTGCTCATGCACCCGGGTAAACGGCACCGCCGGTTCCCCGTGGTTGATGACCGCGTTGCCCAGGATGTCGCCCTTGTCCCGGAACGCTTCGAAGGACACGGTGCGATAACCGAGCCGCCCGAAGCGGTACCCGTAAAACGCATCCAGCGGACCCGCGTAGAAAACGCGGCGGAAATCGCCGGCTGTCTCCGGTGAAAACACCGTGTCGAGCTGCACGGCGATGGAGGGATGATCCAGCAGGCGCTCGACCACGCGCGTGTAGCCGTCCTTGGGAATGGCCTGGAACCGCGCGTTGTAGTAATTGTCGTCGTAATTGAAGCGCACCGGCAGACGCTTCAAAATGGAAGCGGGCAGCGCGGTCGGTTCGCAGCCCCACTGCTTTTTCGTGTAGCCGTAAAAGAACGCCTCGTAGAGCTCGCGACCGAGCATGCTCAAGGCCTGTTCTTCAAAGTTTTGCGGGTCGCTGATGGATTTATCGCCCAGTGACTCAATGAACACCCGCGCCTCCTGCGGCGTGAAAGCTTTGCCGAAGAACTGGTTGATGGTGTGCAGATTGATCGGCAGGGAAAAAACTCCCCGGCGGTTGACCGCCTTCACCCGGTTGATGAACGGCATCCATTCGCCGAAACGCTGGATGTAATTCCAGACGTCGACATGGTTCGTGTTGAAGATGTGCGGGCCGTACCGGTGGACCATCACGTCGGTCTCGCTATCGCGTTCGGTGTAGCAATTGCCCGCCACATGCGGCCGGCTGTCGACGACCAACACACGCAACGACGTATTTTCCGCCAGTTCGCGCGCCAGCACGGCGCCGCTGAACCCGGCGCCGACAATGAGGATGTCAGTTGCCGCCATGGTTGCGGGAGCGGCTGGGGCAGATGGTTGAGACGTGGATCATGGGAGACGGGGCAGGGGATGGCGCAAAGGATCCGCGGCCGGCAAAGGGGGAGCCAGACGGGCGCGCAAAGCCCCGTTACCTATTCCACGAGCGGCGTCAAGTCTCCACTGGCCCGTCTCGCCCCGGTCGAGCCGGGGGCCAGGGGCGGGCAGGAGACTTGCTTGGCAGGAGCCGGCCAAGAAACCACGTGCCGAGCAAAGGTGCCCCCGCCGATCATCAGCGTGGACATGGCGGGCGAGTTCAGCCAGATCTTTATCCGCATGCCTCTATTGTCCAGCGCCGGTTCGGCCGGCCTTTTCGACAACGCCGCCGCGCAGACGCTGAAGCAGCGCTCGGTACGCGGCGCCGCGGTCACGTTCGGTGGCCAGATGGTACGCTTTGTGTGCCAGTTCGGCGGCCAGGTGGCCTTGGCCCGCTTGCTGGACCCGGTGGACTTCGGTTTACTGGCCATGGTGGCGCCGCTCATGACGCTCGTTTTTCTGTTCAACGACCTCGGCCTGGCGCAGGCCACCGTGCAACGGCCGGAAATTTCGCGGCGGGACGTCTCGTCCCTCTTTTGGATCAACGTCGCGGCGAGTCTGGCCATGTGCCTGGTCATGTCGGCGGTCTCGCCTTTGGTCGGCCAGTTTTACCACGAGCCACGGACGGTGCCGCTGACGATCGCGCTCTCGTTTGCCCTCATCCTCGGCGGCATGAGCTCGCAACAAATGGCCTTGCTCGGGCGCGCCATGCGTTTCCGGCAACTCGCGATCATCGATATCGCGTCGTCGGCCGCCGGTGCGGTGGGCGGCATCGCCGCGGCCCTGGCCGGCCTGGGCTACTGGAGCCTGGTGGTGGTGCCGTACGCGCAGATGGGAGCCACTGTGTAGTTGTCCTGGCTGTACGCCGGCTGGCTGCCGGGGCTGCCGGCCCGCAACGCGGAGGTCGCGG
>CAXUFU010000530.1:0-2226 GCA_964250275.1 uncultured Chthoniobacterales bacterium
CGACCCGCACCGAGCCGGAGTTTCTCGCGCGCATGGTGCAAACGGCCATCGAAGCCGGCGCCACCACCGTCAACATCCCGGACACCGTCGGCATCGCGGTGCCGGAACAATTCGCTGAACTCATCAGCTACCTGCGCGCGAACGTGCCGCAGATCGACGACGCCATTATCTCCGTCCACTGCCATAACGACCTCGGCATGGCGGTCGCCAACTCGCTGGCCGCCGTCCGGGCAGGCGCGCGCCAGGTCGAGGGCACGATCAATGGCATCGGCGAGCGCGCGGGCAACGCGGCGCTGGAAGAAGTCGTCATGGCGCTCAAGACGCGGTCGGACGTTTTTGCCGGCGTGACGACCCAGGTCAATACGCGCGAGATCGTCAAAAGCTCACGGCTGATTTCACGCATGAGCGGGCTGCTGGTGCCGCGGTCCAAAGCGATCGTGGGTGAAAATGCGTTTGCGCATTCGTCCGGCATTCACCAGGACGGCATGATCAAAAACCGCACGACGTATGAAATCATGGACCCGCACGAGGTCGGCTGGGGCGATACGGAATTGCCGCTGACCAAGCACTCGGGCCGGGCTGCGATGGTGCAACGCCTGGCCCATCTCGGCCACGAGCGGTTGGCGGCCGGCGAGATCGACCGCATTTTTGAGCGCTTCAAGGAGGTGGGCGACCGCAAGAAATTCGTCTATGACGATGACCTGGCCGCCTTGGTCGAGGACAGTGCGTCAGGTGTGGGTCAGGCGGAGACTTACGAGCTGGAGTACATCCACGTCACCAGCGGCACGACAATGGTGCCGACCGCCACGGTACGCGTGCGCACGAGCGGCCCGGGGTCCGCTGGAGCGGAGAACGGCGGCTAAACGAGACAGGATTCCGCGCCCGGCAACGGCGCGGTCGATGCGGCGATGAAGGCGATCGACCGCGTGCTGGGGCGCCAGGGTCACCTGGCCGAGTACCACGTGCAAGCGGTGACCGGCGGCCAGGACGCCCTGGCCGAAGTGACGCTCAAGGTCGATTTCGGCGACAGCAAGCTGATCACGGGCAAGGGCGCGAGTACGGACGTGATCGAAGCCAGCGCACGCGCCTATCTGCATGCCGTCGGCCGGGTGTTGGCGCCGTCCGCGCCGAAAGCGGCCGCGGAAATCGCGACGGACACACCGTGAGCGGGGGCGGAAGACAGCCGCGCACTTTGGCTATCGACCGAGGCTACGGCTTTTTGCCCACGTCGATGCGGACCTCATCCCCCTCGATGTGAAAGTCGATGACACCGGTCGCGTTGACCCCGATCGTGCCGAAAGCCTGTTGGAGGGCTCCGGCAAAAGGGTGGTGACCGTGCTTCACACTCATAAAGACCCCCGGCGGGATCTGCTCGCCGGGTCCCAAGTCGAGCGTGGGGCCGGCATCATAGCCCGCCGCTGTCACCAGCTCGCGGATCTGGTCGGCAAAGCCTAGCGTTTCCGCGTCCGCTGCCTGGTTGACGTGCACGCGGACTTTGCCCTTGGGGGAAAACTCCAGGTCGTCGATAAACTTGCTCCGTTCGTCAGGGGTAATCCGGCGATGGGTTTGTTGCTCGAGTTGCGCGGCCGCTTTGCCCGCTTGCTCGAGTTGGGCGCGCAGGACGCTCTCCGCTTGGTCGCGTTGCCGGAGTTCGCTCTCGATTTGCGCGGCCCGGGCCACGTCCTGCCGGCGACCCATTTCATGGTCCGCGCGAACTTTGACGAGGGCGCAAACGCCACCGGCCAAGGCCCCCAAAAGAGGAAGGCCAAGGCCAAGCCACAGCAGCCAGAATTGCATCGACCGCAAAAAACCGTCGGACCAGGTGCTCATACGTGTTGTCTTGCCCAAGAGCTGAAATCATGCGCAGCCTGGGCGCGCGGGAGAAGAAACGCCACCCGGCCAGAGCGGCAATCTTTTTTCTGGACCGGATGAAATTCTTGGCGCGTGATCCCGCCCGGGCCGTGTACAAACGGGCGTGGCAAAGCGTAGAAGCCGTGGCAGCCGCTGGCCGCAGCCGCCGGCGAGCGCTGCGATGATTGACGCATGAGTGCCACGCGGCGCCGGTGGGTTCTGGCCACAGTCTGTTTTGCGTTGGTCCTGGCCGGGAATCTGGTCGCGGTGCATTACCTGGCCAACGACATCGACGATGATGGAGCGCTCTACGAACGTCTGGCGCGAAACATCGTCGAGCAACACGCCTTTTCCACGCAGCCGGGGCCGCCGTTC
>CAXUFU010000531.1:0-2218 GCA_964250275.1 uncultured Chthoniobacterales bacterium
TGCGCCTCGCCCATCTCGGTCGCCGTGCCGAACACCACCTCGGCGATCTCGGCCACGCTCAAGGCGTGCGGCGTGCGCTCTTCTTCGGGCAGGAACGCCAAAGGGCTGGGCCCTTTCGGCAGCCAGCCGCCGTGCGCGTCATCGAGTTGGCGACCGCCCTCCCACGGCCGCGCCGTGCTCGCTTTGCGGCCCGCGTGCGCGAGTTGGATGCCAGCCACGGCGCCTTGCGCCGCGATGAAGCCGTTGATCCGCGCGAGCGGTTCGATCTGCGCGTCATTCCAGAGGCCGGCGTCCTGCGGGCTGATGCGGCCATCGGGCGTCACCGCCGTGGCCTCGCAGATGACGAGCGCCGCGCCGCCTACCGCGCGGCTGCCCAGGTGGACGAAATGCCAATCGTTGGCGACCCCGTCGTCCGAAGAATACTGGCACATCGGAGAAACGCCGATCCGGTTGCGCAACGTGACGTCCTTGAGCGTGAACGGGCTGAAAAGGTTGGCGGTAGTCATAGAGCAAGGTGGCTGGTGCGGGAACAGGGAACCTTAGCCGCATCTGGCGTCCCGCGGCGATTCTTTCTTCGGCAAGGAAGGAACACTTCGGCGATCTTAACGCGAAACCGGGGTCGGCATTAACAGCCGCCCCTCCGAGCACCATGGCGACCAAAGAACTCCAGGCGATCATCGCCGCCTCTGCCGCGGCCCGGGAACACGGGCAAGCCGCGGCGCTCGTGACCGTGGTCAAGACCGCGGGCTCCACGTACCGCCACCCGGGGGCGCGGATGCTGGTCCTGGAGGGCGGCGGGTTGGCGGGCATCGGCCTGATCAGCGGCGGCTGCCTGGAAGACGATGCGCGCGACCGCGCGCTGGAAGCCATTGCCGCCGAGCAGCCACGGCTGATCCGCTACGACACCACCTCTGACGGCGACATCTGGTTCGGATCCGGGGTGGGATGCCAGGGGGTCGTCCACCTCCTGATCGAACCGGTGCCGGCGGCGCGCCCGGGCGGGAAAACCCCGCTGGATTTCATCGCGCGAGCGTTGCGCGAGCGGCAGCCGGCCGCCCTCGCCAGCGTGTTTTCGGTCAGTGCAGCGGACAGCGGCGCGGCTGGACCGCGGAGCGGGGATTTTCTGTGCCTGCGCGAGGCGGCTGCCGAGCTGCCGGAGACGAACCTGGCAGAGGCTGAGCTCGTGGCGGCCGTCTCACAAGATGCCCGCGCGGCGCTCCTCAAACGCCATTCGAGTGTGCAGACGTATCGGACTGCCGCGGACCAGAGCGTCGAGGTTTTTATCGACTTTATCTCGCCGCCGCGCGCGCTGCTCATCTGCGGGGCGGGGGAGGATGCCAGGCCGCTCGCGCGGCAGGCCAAGGAGCTCGGCTGGCGAGTGCGGGTGGTGGATCCGCGCCCCGCTTACGCCACCCACGAGCGGTTCCCTGTGGCCGACGAGGTCATGGTTTGCCCCTCGGCCGCGTTCTCCTCCCGCATCGTCATCGAACCGGGCGAAGCCGCGATGCTCATGACGCACAATTTCAATCACGACCAAGCCATCCTGCGAGGGCTGCTAGGATCGCAGGCGGGGTACATCGGGGCGCTCGGGCCGGCGCGCCGCACGCAACAGCTTCTCTCGGGCATTGCAGAGAGCGGGGAGGGATCGAAGGCTTTGCTGAGCCGGAAGTCCCTGCGGCGGGTGCACGGTCCGGCGGGTTTGGACATCGGGGCGGAGGCTCCGGAAGAGATCGCGCTGGCGATCCTGGCGGAGATCCAGGCGTTCGGCGCCCGCCGCAAAGGCGGCCCGCTCAAGCGCCGCCGCGGCCCCTTGCACGCGGCACTGGCGTGAAAACGCTGGCCTGGGGCTCAGAGCGGCGGCAGAATCAGCGACGCTGAGACAGAGGCAGAACGCGGCTCTCGTGTCCGAGGAAACCCTCGCACTTGGGACTCTCCCGCGCCTCCCGGCCGCCGCTTTACAAGCCGGGCCGGATGCATGAAGGTGCGCGGCTCTATGAATCTGGTCATTGACCTTTTGCTGGCGGTGTATGTCGTCGTCTCGTTGTTGCTCGTGCTGGTCGTCTTGATGCAACGGCCACGCAGCGAAGGGCTCGGCACCGCGTTCGCCTCCGGGATGGTCGAACAATACATCGGACCGGCCACCAGCGTCCTGGTGCGCTTTACCACCTGGATGGGCAGCGCGTTTTTCATCCTTTCCATTCTCCTGGTCATCCTCTAC
>CAXUFU010000532.1:0-2218 GCA_964250275.1 uncultured Chthoniobacterales bacterium
AGCCGGCCCGCGCCGCTGCCTTGGTCGAGTTCCTGGAGGTTCGCCGCTCCTGAGGCGCCGCCGCTGATGCCGACGCCTGCTTCAGAAGTTCGTCCCCGCCCGAGCCGGGCCCGCGCCGTCTGGCGCGCTGCCGCTGCCCCGTTGCTGGCCGCGGGCACGGTCACGGTCTTCTTTCTCCTGCTGCTCGCGCGCGACCCGCTTTTGTGTTGGAAAGACGATCTGGTCATCTCTGTCATGCCCGTCTTTTCCGATGTGGCGCGCGCCTGGCACCAGGGCGCCTGGCCGTTGCTCAGCCCTTTCTCGTGGGCGTGCAGCAATTTTGCCGGCGAATACCAGTACGGCACGTTTTCGCCCGTGGTGAACCTGTGTGTGGTGGCGGTGTACGCGCTGCCCGTGGCGCTGCCGGCCAAAGCCGCGGCGCTCGCCCTCTCGCAACTCTTTCTCCTCGCGTGGGGTGCGTGCCTGCTCGGGCAACGGCGCCACGTGGGCGCGGCGGGCGGCGTCTTGGTGGCGGTTGTGGCGGCGCTCAACGGCTGGAACGTGGCCTGGGGCGCGACCGATTGGTTCGGCGCGCTGGCCGCGAACGCTTGGTTGCCCTGGTGTTGGTGGGCATTCGAGGAAGCGCTGGAAGAACCGGCGCCCGGCGGAGAGTCCGCGTGGCGTTGGTGGTGGCGGCGCATCTGTGCGCCGGGGCTTTTCGTTTATCTGCTGGTCGCGGCCGGGTTTCCCTACACGGTGGGCATGCTCGCCGTGGTGTCCGGCTGGCTGGCGCTGCGCACGTGGGTGGCAGGCCGTGATCGGCCCATCGTCGCGCGCGGCGTTGCCCTGTGGCCGCTGGCCGCGGGCTGGTTGCTCGGCGTCGGCCTGGCGGCACCCGCGTGGCTTTCGTTGTTGGAGTACATCCCTGGGTCTGATCGGGCGCACGGCGTCAACGTGGTGCCCACGGCTTGGTCGGTGCCGTGGACCGCGCTGCCGGCGTTGGTCCTGCCCACCTGGCGCTCGCGTTGGCCGGATTTTGCCGCTTTGCCCATCCGGCGCTATGGCATCGAGTTGGCGGGCGGCCTCGTGCCGTTGGCGAGGCTGGCAGCGAACGCGGTCGGCCAAGGCTGGCGCCGCTGGACTCGCCGCTGCGGCTGGGAACTGGGGCTGACGCTGGCCGTTTTGTTGCTGTGCATGTTGCCAAGTCCGGGTTTGTTCCGCTGGAGCTTCCGCTGGCTGCCGTTGTTCGCGTTGGTGTTAGCTCTGGCCGCGGTGCGCGGCGCGGATTTTGCCGTGGTCTCGGGCGATTGGCTTCGCGGGTTGAAGGGTAATCCTGGAGTGTGGGCCGCCGCCCTGATCGCGGCCGTTTGGATTGGCACCAGCCTGGAGCCGGATGTGCCCGCCAAGGCGGCTTTTCTGCCCGCGGCCACGCTGTTGCTCATGCTGGCCTGGGCAGCCGCTGACCATTTCTCCGCCGGTGTGGGGCGGCGCTGGCTCTCGCCGGCGGCGGCGGTGGGCTCTCTCTGGCTGGTTTACATCACCGTCAACAGCAATAAAACCGGCGCGAACACTCCGGAGCTGGGTCGTGTCTCGGATCCGAGTGTGCCGGTGTACGCGATCGGGCAGAACATCCTCTCGCCCGCGCCGTTGTCGACCGATCGGCTTTATCTTTGCCTGAGCCTCGAGCCTTATCTGCGGTACCGCGATTGGCAGACGCCGGCGAACTTCGGCGCGCTGATCCGCCCCGGCAGCACCTCGCTGTTTGCCGGTGTCCATCTCGTCAACGGGTACAGCCCCATCATGTCCGCCGCCATTGGCCAGCGGCTCGACATGGAGACGCACGGCAATATCCCCCGAGAGAGTCGGCGCCACTTTCCTGGCCGCGGGCGGCGACGGCGAGGCGCTGCTCCAGCGCATCGGCGTCGATGGACTCATTATCTCCTTCGACTACCCGTTGCGGGTGCAGCCTCCGGCGGCGGACTGGGAGCTGGTCTACACGTCAAGCGAAGGCAAGGTGTACCATCGCCGTGGCGGCTTGCTCCCGGCGATCCGCGCGTCTGCCGAAACGGCCGGTAGAAACCCGGCTGCGGGTGTGTCCATCACGCAGATTGCCGACGCTCGGCAAAGCGCCAGCGCGCAGGTGGACGTCCTGGCCGGCGGCAAGCCGGTGTTTCTTACCTTTCGGCGGCCCTTCCTGCCCGGCTACCACGCGACGCTCAACGGCCGCGCCCTCCCGGTG
>CAXUFU010000533.1:0-2214 GCA_964250275.1 uncultured Chthoniobacterales bacterium
TCTCTGGCAAGCTCGTTCTAAGTCCGACAGGCTCCGGAGAGCCCGCCCCTACCTTTTCTTTTGGATGCCGCTGGGGCGGCTGGCGCGAACCAGTTAGGGGAGCGCCAGCCGGGAAAAAATGGGACCGGGTCGGAGACCCATCCCTACCTTTTTTTGGAAGCGATTTAGCCGCCGAACTCGACGATGCCGAAACTCGCCGGCCGATGGAAATTGCGCTGTCCCGTCGGTGACCAGGCGCTCAGTTCGGCCTCGGTGCGCGGTCCGAGCGGACGATCGATGCGCAGAAAGTTGACGCGCCAAAGCTGGCCGATTTCAGGAGCCGCCGAAATCAAAGCCGTAAAGGGGATGGACAACTCCGCTTCCCACCCGTTGGCGGTGAGGCGCACACAGCTCTGGAGCCCAGCCGCATGCCAGGCGAAATCCTTCAGCCAACCGCTGCGGGTGCGGCGCAGCACCAAATCCGTCACGGTCGCCATAGGATTGATCTCAAACTCGAAGTAGCTGTCCAGATCACCCACCGGATCGACAAACACCTCGACAACCTCCTCAGTCCAGAGGGGTCCATCGCGCTCGGTGAGCGTGGCCCAGGGGTGCGCATCGTCTATTGCAAAGAGGACGCGCCACTCGCGGGCGTTCCAGGCCGCGCGCACCCGCGTGGCCTGTTTCGGAGGACCGCCAGTAGTCACTTCGCGCAAAAGAATCGGTGGCAGGAGACGCCAGAAAGACGAGGCCTGGCCGGTGTCCAGAGGCTCCAGCGTTGCCCGAGGGCACAGCAAGCGCGGAAGATCGCCCGGCGGAAAGTCCATGCGGCAAGTCTTCCCGACACAATCGCCTGGCGCGCGCCCTAGGTCGGAGGCTGCAGCAGGAAAATCGAGACCACAGCCGCGATCAACGTGGCGATGGCCACTCCGGCAAACGCCATGATGTACACGGCCACCGGATCTTTCTTGCGATGCTTTTTCTGAAAGGGCGAGGCGTTTTCGAAGTTGGTCGGGCGGACGCTTTCAGCGGCAGGGGTGGCGGCCGGCTCGACCACAGCGGGCAACGGCTCATTCGCGGGGGCCGTATCCGAGAAATACGCGGCCTCGATCTTGCCGAGGCGGACGCGGTCGCCGTTGCGCAACTGCACATCGGTCACCGGGGCGCCATTGACGCGGGTGCCATTGGTGGAGTTGAGATCCTTGAGCAGATAATTGCCGTTGCCAGACAAGCTGAACTGCGCGTGATGGCTGCTCACGCTGGCGTCATCAACCTGGATATTGTTATCGGGCAACCGGCCGAGCGTGATCGATTCATCGACTAACTCGTGCGTGATCTCGCCCGTCTCGGGCATCATGATTTGCAGCTTCGGCATAGGGGGGAGTAACGACTGCTGTTAGGTAGCATTAGCAAGGCTGACGGGTGTCATCAATCAGTTTGCCGAACTGGGCGAAGAAATGCAGGGCATCGTGTGGCCCGGGTGCGGCCTCGGGATGATATTGCACGCTGAAAACCGGCAGGGAGCGATGGCGCAGCCCCTCGACGGTGTGGTCGTTCAGGTTCAGGTGCGTGACCTCCACATCGGCCGGCAAGGAAGCGGGATCGATGGCGAAGCCGTGGTTTTGCGAGGTGATATCGACCCGGCCGGTGGCGAGATCCTGCACCGGTTGATTGCCACCGTGATGGCCGAACTTCAACTTGAACGTCTTGCCGCCGAAGGCGTACCCGAGCACCTGATGGCCCAGACAGATGCCGAAAATGGGTTTTTTGCCGAGGAGCTCCCGCACGCTGCGGTGCGCGTAGTCGAGCGCGGCGGGATCACCGGGACCGTTCGAGAGGAATATGCCGTCTGGATTGAGCGCGAGAACATCGGCAGCGGAGGTGGTCGCGGGGACGACGCGCACCTGGAAACCGTGTTGGCGCAGGCGGCGCAAGATGTTGCGTTTCAGCCCGTAATCGTAGGCGACGATGTGATATTTGACCGGCGGCAACGCGGCGCCGGTCGCTTCATCGACGCCGCCGCGAGAGAGCTTCCAGCGGCAGCTTTCCTGTTCCTGGGGATCCCACTCGTACATGGCGGGCGTGGTGACCGACTGGACAAAATCCATGCCGATCATGCCCTCTCCCTCGTTCGCCAGGCGCTGGGCTTCGGCGACGGAAAGATTCTCGGTCGTCAAACAAGCCTGCATGGCACCGCGCTCGCGCAGGTGGCGGGTCAGCGAGCGAGTGTCGATG
>CAXUFU010000534.1:0-2213 GCA_964250275.1 uncultured Chthoniobacterales bacterium
GCAAGGTAAACGCCTGGAGATTGTGCCGGCGAAAATTCCGGCGCAAGCCGCGCACGAGCGCCTCCTGCTTGCGCGCCGCCGTTTCCGCCTCGTTCGGCGGGTCGCTGGGAGGATCGTCGGCGGCGTTCATGGACGTCGCCTTATTATAGCGCGGAAGTGCTCAAGTTTCGCCGTAGCGTTCCAAGATCCATCCGGCGGTCTGCGCGATCTCGGCGCGCAGGCTGGCTGGCTCGAGCACTTCGACGTGCTCGCCCCAACCCAAGATCCAGCGCACGACTTCCGGTGACCTACCCACCCGCAACGACAACTCCAACCCGCCGTCCGCCAAAGGCTCGATCTGCTGCGAAGCGTGCCAGGCCCGCTCCCGGATCAACCGGCCGCCAAAGCGATCGAAGCGCAGCCGCAACTGCTCGACCGCCGGCGCCGAGAACACGCCGAAGCTATCCGCCAGATGCTCATCGAGCGAGAAGTGCGCGGGCCGGGCGAAAGTCTGCCCCGTCGCGTGCAGCTCGGCCATGCGCGTGAGCGCAAAAGTTCGCATGCTGCGTTCCCGCGCCAGGTCAAAGCCAAAGAGGTACCATTGCTGATCGACACAGGCGAGATGCACCGGTTGCACCCGCCGCTGCTCGTCCTGGTCGCTGTCCAGCTTGCGGTAACGAAACTCCAGTTCCTCGCTCCGCAGCACCGCCTGGCTGGCCGCCTCAAAGGTCGCCAGATCGCCCACGCTTTGCCCCGCGGCCCGGAAACTGATCGATGCGCTGACGTCGCTGCTCCAGGCAAAATGAATCTGGTCGCGCAGCCCGGCGGTCAGCTTTTCAAACGCATCGCGCAAAGGCCGCTCAAAGGGCGTGCCCTGATATTGCGCCATGGCGTTGCGCGCCACGGACAGCGCCACCAGCTCGCCCTCGGAAATCTTCATCGTCGGGAATTGCACGACCTGGCGGGTGTAGTAAAAGCCGCGCTGGACGGGATCGTACTCCAGCGGCAGCCCGAGCTGATCGCGCATGAAGTCGATGTCCCGCTGCACCGTCTTCGGGGAAACCTCGAGCTCACTCGCGAGACTCCGGCAGTTCGGCCGTGAACCGGTTTGCAAGCGCTCGTGCAAACGCAACATGCGGGCGAGCGGCGGCCGGGAAAGGTCCTTGGAACTGCGCATCAAAGTTTTTTTCGAAATCTTTGTACCTGGAACAGCCTTTGTCCCACCCCGGCCTTCATGGTGTCGAGCAAGAACCAACATCCTATGCACCTATTCCAACAACGTCATCGCATCTCGGAAGCCGCCACTTATCGCAACCTCGCCATTTATTTGCTGCACCAACCGGCCGCCGCGCCGGACCGTTTTTTCCTGACTCTGGAAGAAGCGCTTCGCACCGGTTGCGCGCGAGTGCACGAGACCGGCCGGGTCGGGGAGGTGGAGATTGAAAATCTGACCGGAGCCGATCTTTACGCGCAAGCCGGCGATGTCGTCAAAGGCGGCTGGCAAGATCGCGCCCTGGGGCTGGACTGCATCGTGCCGCAGCGCGCGCGGCGTTCCCGGCGCCTGCGGGTGCGCACGTTCTGCGTCGAGCGCGGCCGCTGGCAGCAGCGCGCCGGCGAAGAGTCGCCCAACGCGTTCAAGTCTTCGGCGCACGTGGCGGGTTCGCGGGACTTGAAGCTGTCGATCCGGCAGGCGCGCTCGCAAGCGGCCGTCTGGTCCAGCGTGGAGGCCGCGCAGCGGAAGCTCAGCCACTCGGTCGGGACCGATGTGCGAGCGCCGCTTTCGCCTTCGAGCCTGCCGCTGGCGCTCGAAAACGAGGCGGTCCGGCGGCGGGTGGCAGGCTACGTGGACACGCTGGGCGGCCTGTTGACGGATCAGCCGGACGCGGTGGGTTTTGCGTTTGCCGTCAATGGTCTCCTCAACAGCGCCGATCTCTACGCCTCGCCCGAGTTGTTTCGCAAGCTCTGGCCCAAGCTACTGGATGCCGCCGCCCTGGAAGCGTTGGCCGAAGCCCACACGCCTGGCGTGACTTGCGCGATCCCGAGCGCAAAGGAGGTCTCCGCCTGGCTGCGGCAAGCCCGCCGCGGCCGCAAAACGCGTCGGGCGGTCAGCCCGCGCGTGACGTTGGTGGTGCGGGAGAACGCGGGCCAGGTTTCCTTTGAGACCATCGACGCGGACCAGCAAAATCTCTGCGTGCATCAGAATATTTTGGCGCAGTAGGCAGCGCAGCTGCATG
>CAXUFU010000535.1:0-2212 GCA_964250275.1 uncultured Chthoniobacterales bacterium
GGTTGATTCTTTGCTTTCGGGGGTAAACTCCTCTTCCTCAGTATCGTTGCTTTCCTCGTCGGTCAACCCGAAGAGCGAGGTGACCGACTGCCGCACGCGTTGCGCCTTGTTCTGGCGCTCCAGTTGCGACTGGCACTCCACGGTGTAGCGCGTGAAGGGGATCGCTTCCAGGCGCTCGTGGTTGATCGGCTTGGCCGACATCTCGCACGTCCCGTAGGTGCCGAGTTCGATCCGCTTGAGGGCCTCGTCGATTTCGTACAGGGCGTCCTGTTCCTGCGAGAGCAAGTTCAGCGCAAAATCGCGGTCGTAGGCGTCGCTGCCGGCGTCGGCCTGATGCATGCCAAAGGCGCTGGCTTCATTGCCCTCGGCGCGGGAACGCAGATTATCCTGCGCCTGGCCGCTCATGGAATCGAGCATGGCGTCGCGCAAGGCGAGCAAGCGCTTCTTTTGCGAGCGCAGGAAGTACTTCGAGACGGAAGCTGTGATGTCCTGCGCGCTGACGGCAGACACGTGGACCTCGTCATCCTCCGGGTGGTCGGGCTGCTTGGCCGGCTTGGCGAGAGCAGCTTCATCCTTCGGAGCTTCAGCGTCCGGCGAGGGTTGCGATTTCGGCGGCTTCGGCTTCGACATAAGAGAGGACCAAAGGGGATTGGGAGACCTGACGTTTTGGAAAGGGGGACTAAGTACTGGCAATTCCACGCGGGCGCAAGGGCGCAAAGACGAATTTTATAGTGTGGAGCGGACCTGGGCGGGCGGTTGGCCGGACCTCCCGACGGATCAGGAACTCGCACTGGAATACCGGCGCAAAGCCATCGACCAGAGCAGCCGGCTCAAGACCAGGGCCAGGCCCGCCGCGAACCCCAGTTGCAAGACCAACGCCAGCGGGTGCGCGGACGCCCGCGCCAGGATCCGGGCCGGTGCGTTCGCCACCAGGATGACGGGGATAAACCAGGTGAAAACGAACTTGAAGACGCCGCCGAAAACCTGCTCCGGGTAGCGCGAGATGTTCACAAGATTGAAGTACCCGTAGATCAGCCCCTGCGCGCGCACGATCCAGAAGCTCATGGTGGCCAGGCTGAACATGATGGCGTAATGCACCGCCGCGCCGAGTGGAATGGCAAGCACGTACCAGCACACCTGGCTCAAGTGTGGCGTCCGCCCGAGCTTCTCGAGCGCGAAGACGACAAAGGCCACGCCTACCCCAGCGTTGACCAGGTTATCCAGGCCGAATTGACGCGTCGAGACGGCAAACTGGGTGTCGATCGGCAACAGCAGCATGAGGTCCAGCCGGCCCGTGCGCACGAGTTCCGGCAGGTTCGCCAGGTTGACGTAAAAGAACGCCTGAAAGATTTGCGCGATCAACTGGTGGGTGCCGATGAGCAGGACGACCTCCCACTTGGTCCAGTCGCCAATGCGGTCGACATAAAGGAAGAGCACGTCGATAAAGACGATCTGGCCCAGAAACCAGAGCAACTCCGTGATGATCCAGAGCAGAAAATTGGCCTTGAAGGACATCTCGCGGATAAGCGAGTTGCGCAGCAAGAGTTTGTAGATTTGCCAGTAGCGGTTCATGGATGGTGGCTTTCCGGACTAGCCGCCAACGGCACCGTAATGACGCAAGCCCCGCGCCCACATGAGCCGTCCGGCGCCCCACGCCGCCAGCATCCACGCCGCTTGGATGACGAGCCCCCGGTAAAGCGCCGCGTGCTGGACCTTCTCCAGGAAGACGGCCACCGGGAAAAACAACTCGTAGGTAAACGGCAGCCACTCGAACACCCCGCGCAACCAACCCGGCGCCAGATCGAGCGGGAACATGTGTCCACTCAAAAAATACTCGAACGAGAAGACGATGAACACGACCGTCGAGATTTCCAGGATCCAAAAGGCCAGCATGGCGATGGCGTAAGCCACGAAGAATTGCAGGAACGCCGCCATGGCCAGCGATAAAACCGTCCAGAGCCAGGTGACGACGTGTTGCGGGACGGTTACGTAGGAATGAAAGCAGACGAGCAACAAAATGACGAACGGCAGGGTCACGGCCGTGTAGATCGCGCGGTAACCCAGAAATAGACAGACGCGGTAGTTGAGGTAATCGAGCGGTTTGCTGAGCAAGGCATTGATTTGGCCCTCGCGGATGTCGGTGGCGATCTGCCACTCGTCGTCGGTGGGCGTGGTCAGGTTGCCGGCCAGGATCGTCAGCAAAAAATAATAG
>CAXUFU010000536.1:0-2211 GCA_964250275.1 uncultured Chthoniobacterales bacterium
GCCGCCGCCGACGGCCGGGCAGAGCCGCGGATCGGCCTGGAAGGGCGGATCGAGCAGCGAGCCGGGCGGGACGATGATTTCCACGGCGGCGAGCAACCCGGCGTTGAGCGGCAGCGGTTCACCGAGCAGACAGCGCAGGCAGTAGATGACGGCGCTGGCGACAATGGCCCGGTTGGCGTTGAGGTTGCGCGGATGCACGGCCCCGCTGCCGGTAAAATCCAGCTTGGCCGAGCCGTCGGCGCGCGTGGTGACGGCCACGGCGAGCGGCGTGCCGTCGTCGAGCGTGTCGCAGAAGGTGCGGGTCATCGCCGGCAGGCGGGCAATGGCAGCGCGCAAGCGGTGTTCGGCCGCGCGTTGCAGATGGCCGGCGTAGCAGACCACCTGGAACAGGCCGTGACGCGCCATGAGCTCGGCCAGGAGCGTGACACCCGTCTGGTTGGCCGCGATCTGGGCGTGGAGATCAGCCAGGTTTTCGGCCACGGCGCGGGTTGGGTAGGGGCCTTCGAGGAGCCGGGCGCGCAGGGTAGCGTCGGCCGCGGCGGGAGCGGCCGTATCGTAGCGGAAAGCACGGATGAGCACGCCTTCCTCGGCCAGACAGGTCGCGTTGGGCGGCAGCGAGCCGGGGGTGATGCCGCCGATCTCGGCGTGATGCGCGCGGCTGGCGGTGAAAAAGGCCGGCCTGGGGTCCGCGCCGGCAAACACGGGGGTGACGACGGTCACGTCCGGCAGGTGGCTGCCGCCGCGGAACGGATCGTTGGTGATGTACACCTCGCCGGCGCGCATGCTGGGCACGTCGGCGCGCAGGCAGCGGACGCATTCCTGCATGGCGCCCAGGTGGACGGGGATGTGCGCGGCGTTGGCGACCAGCGAACCTTCGGCGTCAAACAGGGCGCAGGAAAAATCGAGGCGCTCCTTGACGTTCGTCGAGAGAGCCGTGCGCTGGAGGATGGCGCCCATCTGCTCGGCCAGCGAGGAAAACCGCTGGTGGAAAAGCTCCAGCTCGACGGGATCGGCGCGGTCGGAGCCGGTGTGGGCCGCATCGTCGGGCGCGGCGAACGGGGCCGCCGCCTGACAGGTCAACAGGAGATCATCGTGCGCGGTGACTTCGGCGGTCCAGCCGGGCTCGACGATCACCGTGGCGATCGGCTCGAGAACGATGGCGGGACCGGTGATCACCGCCCCGGGAGCAAGCGCGGCGCGTTCGTAAATCGCCGTGTCTTGCCATCCGCCGTTGCCCTGCCAGGCCCGGGCCACGCAGGCGGGCGCTGGACGCTGGCTGGGCGCCAGCGCGCTGACCTGGCCGGGAAACGGATCCGCCCGGGTGGCAAGCTCGACCCGCGCGATGTACGCCTCGATCGGGCGGTCAGGAAACGTGAAGTTAAAGAGGCGTTGATGCTCGCGCGCAAAAGCCGCCCGGAAATCGCCGTCCGCCGGCTCACGCACGGGCAGGCGCGTGTCCTGACCTTGGTAGCGCATCTCGAGCGTCCGCCAGGCCGGCGCGAGACGGCTCCCGTCAATACCTTCGGCGGCGAAGCGGCCGCGCAGGGTAGCTTCCAGCGCGGCGAAAACGGCTGGCGGATCATCACCCGCGACCAGCGCTCGCTCCGCAAAATGCGCGATGCCGGCCAGGCCGATGCCGAGCGCGCTCAAGACCCCCGCCTGCGGGCTGCACAGGACCCGGCTCATGCCGAGCTCGCGCGCGACGGCGCAGGCGTGCTGGCCCCCTGCGCCGCCGAAGGCCACCAGCGTGTGGGCACGCACGTCGTCTCCCCGCGTGGCGGCCAGCTTTTTGATCGGGGCGACCATGGCGGCATTGGCGATGCGCAGGAAACCGGCGGCCAAGGCATCCCGGGTGTACGGCTGGCCGCCCGCGGCCAGGATGGCCGCGAGCACTTCATCCAGGCGCCGTTCGACCGCAGGGCGATCCAGCGGAAACGGGAAGCGCGGGAGCCGGCCCAGGAAAAAGTTGAGGTCCGTGACAGTGAGCGGGCCGCCCAGGCCGTAACAAGCAGGTCCGGGACTGGCGCCGGCGGAACGCGGGCCGACGGCGAGTTTTTCCCCGTCCAACCAGCAGACCGAGCCCCCGCCCGCGGCGACGGTCTCGATCTCGAGCATGCTCGATTGCAAGCGCATCCGGCGCACGCCACCCGCGCCGGCAGCTTCCGTCTCGTAGCGGCGGGCAAAGGCCGCGCCATCCCAGCGCGAGACGTC
>CAXUFU010000537.1:0-2210 GCA_964250275.1 uncultured Chthoniobacterales bacterium
GCTGCTGCGCCGGGGGCGCGCCAACGCCTTTGGCGGGTGCGACTTGAATCTGGCCGCCACGCACTTCCACTTCGCCGTCGGGCAAGCGGGCCAGTACGGGCGGCTTGTTTCCCGTCCTAGTGTACGCCTGTTGCACCAGCCGCTCTCCGTCCAGTCCCACGCAGGTGTACAGGAAGGCTCCTGGCTTGGCTTCCTGCAACACGTGCACGTTGTTATGACTATCCAGCATCTCCTGCGGATCGCGGCCGGAGGTCAGCACCCGACCCAACGATTGGGTGGTGTAAACCGTGTTGCCGTCCTGCTCCCGGATCCGGACATAAAGCAGCAGCCGGTCCGGCAACTCGTGCGTCAAGAGCGAGACCTGGCGCAGATCGTCGCTTCCCGGCACGCCCACCGTTTTCTCCCAGAGCAGCTTGCCGTCAGTCAGGTCGAATGACGAGTAGTTGGAGTAGAAATACTTGTCGAAATCCGCCAGGTAGACGTTGGCCCGCAAACGATGGGTGCCCATTTCCCGGACGGGGAACAACGGGGTCAAATCAATCGACCGTTGCAGCGTCTGGCCGGCTGCGACATGCAGCGGATGCAGTTTGTAATCGGAGTCGTAGGGCGAGAGCATGGCGCCGTCCAAACCGGTGATCTCGAAGTCCAGCCACTGCTTGCCGCCGGCGTCTTCGAAGGTCAGGTCGCGGCCGGCGTTATTGGTGATCGTGATGGTGGCAATCAGCGGCTCGTACAGGATGTAAGACCGGCGAGCCATCGTGATGTAGACGTCGACCTGCGCGTGCGCGGCTGGGGCGCCGAGCCAGCCCGCCAGCAAGACAACCAGCGTGGTGAGCCAATAAACCCGGGGGCGGACGAGACGAACCCTGGTACGGATGGGTCTCCGGCCCGGTCCCTGACTGTCTGGCGAGGCGTGCCTGTGCATGGCGCGGAATAACGATGTCATAGAAATCTATTTCTTGGGGGGAGGAGGCGCAGTGTCTGAAACGGTGCGGAAACCGATCCGATCCTTCGCGTCAAAGGCGGTGATCACCAGCGGAGCCCTGCGCGTCAGCTCCACATCCGAGGAACCGAAGTTCCCGCCGCAAACCGCCGGATGAGGAATGAGGCCCATCATCACGACGGTGGATGTCCATTCGCTCACGTTGCCGGCCATGTCCATCACGCCATAGGGGCTGCGGTCACCGGTCATCACGTCCACCGGCGACCAACGATTGTACCCATCGACGTCGCCTTTGAGGTGGCCGTCTTCGGCATGATAATCCGCGCTGGTGTTGACCTTGGCGACCTTGGTCGGATCGTTGCCCCAAGGGAAGCGGCGGCCATCGGTGCCGCGCCCGGCTTTCTCCCATTCCTGCTCGGTGGGCAGACGGTGCCCTTTCCATTTCGCGTAAGCGTAGGCGTCAAACCAATCGACGAAAACGGCGGGACAATTCAGGTCCACGGGGGCGCCGTTGTAAGTGCCGCCTTGACTCGCCGCTTCGTAGAGTTTGACCCAACTCAGGTTGGTGCCGTGCCGTTTGCCCTGCGGCTGATCCGGACTATCGAACGCGGTCGTGGGATGGACCTTCAAGGCGTCCAGAAAGGCCGCATACTGCGCGATGGTCACCTCGTAGGTATCGATCCAGTAGGTCGGCAGGGTCACTTTCTGGCCGTTTTGATAGATGAACTCGCCCGCCGGCACCTCGACCATCGTGTCGAAAACTTTGGCGGGAGTGACGTGGAAAAACTCCAGGTAAATGAAGGCGGCAATCAGCCAGATGACGCTGAACATGCCGACGGTGGTCCAGATCAAAGCGCGCCTTTGCCGGCGCTTGGCTTCCTCGACGGCCGCGATTGCGGCGGCGTCCTGGGCGCTGAGCTTGAAGGCGTCTTCCGGCACCACCTTGGGTTCCAGCGCGCGGACACCCTGCAAGAGAGCGCCCCAGCTCAAGAATCCGCCGCTGCCCTCGAGCAGCATCCGCCCCAGCAAGACACGCAACCCGGGCGTGCCCGCATTCTGGCCGGGCAAACAGGCCGCCACCATCTTCGAAAGCGCGCGAATGTCCTGCGCCGTCGAAGCGGTCTTTCCGTCCGGCAACGCCGCGATGTTGTTGAGCCGGGTGCGGCCATCACGCCCGATGTAGACGTCATCAGCCGTCATCCGCGAGTGCGCGATCTTCTGTTGGTTGAGCTAACTCAACGCTTCCGCGGCGACCTTGCTGCAGAGC
>CAXUFU010000538.1:0-2208 GCA_964250275.1 uncultured Chthoniobacterales bacterium
CCATTGCAGCCGGTAATAGTTCAGATCCAAGGTCACGGGCGAGGTGCGCCGGGTCAGCAAGCTTCGGCTGATGCAGCCAGCCGCAAACGCCGCCACGATGAACAACAGAAGAACGGCGGTGTGCCTGTCCAAGTACTTTTGCGTCATCCACTCCTCGAAGTAATCCACACCGTTGAGCAGGTGCCCGGCGATAATGAATGGCACCAGCGCGCAAAGCACCACGTAGAGTGGATTCAACCACCAGAAGCCGACCAACGGCGTGCGCTGCTTGGCGTTTCGGAATAGGCTCTTCATGGTAGTTCTAAAATCCGTTCCGGAGCGGACTTGCCCGCCAGGATATCACGCACTGCCAGCAGATTGCCCCGCAGCAACAGCGCCGCCGCCTCGCGCTCCCGGCTGCGCAGGCTCCCGGCCAAGTGGCGGATCATAAGTCGCGCGGTGATGTAAGTAAAGCGGATGTGGCTGGCCGGAAAGTTGAGGTGGCTAACGCCCTTTTGCAGGAAGTACCAATTGTTCGCCACCTGCGAATAGCCGACCTGCTTTCCGTTCACCCGGCCGCTGGCGGTCCGCAGATGGACGCCGATGCAATTGGCCAGCCGGCCGACGTAACCGTAGTGCCGCAGGCGGACCGATAGATCGTAATCTTCCGCGTAGCTATAGCGGGGCAGCCGCTCGTCGAAACGCTCGTAGGCGAGGACCGAAGTGCGGATGACCATGTTGCAACCGTGCAGCACCCAATGCTGGCCGCGGTTGCGAAATTGGCCGGCGCAGCGCGGCTCGTTCTGCGGATCGAAGGCCGCCACCAGCGCCGCGGCCTCGGCGCGGCTGGCGCAACTGTCTCGCAACATCCGCCCGGAAAGCGCCATCACGGTCGGCACCCGCCCGAGGAATTGCAGCGCGTGGTGAATGAAGTCGCGCTGCAACTCCATGTCATCGTCAAAGAAGCAGGCGTACTCGGTCCCGGCAGCCAGGCGCTCGATGCCCGCGTTGCGCTGCCGCGCGGCGCCCGGCGCGGAGAAGAGCACCTCGAGATGGGGCAGGGCCAGGCTCCGGAGCGTGGCCTCCTCGATATCCGCCGGGCTCGTCACCACCAGCAAAACTTGCCCCGGCGAAACGGACTGGAGCGCCAGGGAACGCACCGTTTCACTCAAGATCTCCGGCCGGCCTTTTGAACAGATGATGATGGCGAACGGCGGCGTACCGCCGGGCGGCACGGACCTCGCCACGGGAGCGTCGGACAAGCTCAAGACGTTCACGCGCGCAGACCGGCCAGCCGGCCCCTCCCGATCGCGAGATGGTAGGCAGCCTTGCGGGTCCGCAGCATGAGCAGCGAGAGCACCGCGCCGGCGCATGGCCGCAAAATCGTCTTCAACTTGAACGCAAACCCGTACCCGTGTTTGGCCACCACCCGGCCCATGCCCATCCCGTAGCGAAATGCCTTCTGCCGATGGCTGCGGTCGTAGGCCGCTGGCGGGTTGGGATGGTAAACCACCAGGTCCGGCAGGTACTCGATCCGGGATCCGGCCCGGAGAGCCCGGATCAGGTAATCGCTTTCCTCGCCCGACCCGAACACCGTCCCCGCGCCCACGCCCAATTCCTCATCGAAAACGCCGACGGCGGCGCAGACCGCGGCCCGCAGAAAAATGGTGTAGGAGATGCCCTTCTTTAAGATGTCAGGCAAGGTCATCTGCGCCCGTTGCGAACTGAACGATCCGCCGGAGGCCTTTCCCTGGCCGTCCTCGGACCGGCCGGTTACGCCGTCGAGCGAAGGGTTCTGCGCGAAGTGATCGAGCACCCGCGCCATGAGCCCGGCCGGATACCAACAATCGTCATCGGGAAAAGCGATGATCCCTCCGGTGGCATGGGGCAACCCGGCGTTGCGCGCACGCGAGAGGCCCGCCGGCGAACGCAAGTGGAGGACCGAAAACGGCCATGGACTGGCCAGAAGTCTCTCGAGCCGATCGTCCTCATTTTGATCCACCACGATCAGCTCCAGGTCCGTCACGTTTTGCGCCGCCATTGAATCCAGGCACCTGGCCAGTTCGTGGACCCGGCCCTTCGTCGCCAGAATAAGAGAAACTTTCACGGCAGTGTCCGTTGGCCGAGTCACTCCACCGTGGCCGTTGCCACGTCCGAAGGCTGGGTGGAGGTCTCCCCGAGTACATCCTGGTAAAGCGCGAGATAAGCATCCGTCACCGCGCTGTCCTC
>CAXUFU010000539.1:0-2207 GCA_964250275.1 uncultured Chthoniobacterales bacterium
CGCTTGTACTCGGCCAGCAGAGGCCCGAAATCGTGGCTCTTCCTGGCGTTGGCGAGCCGTTCACCGAAAGCGTGCAGCGCTTTCTCGCGTGGCGTTTGCGGCTCTGTCCAGGCCGAAGCCCAACCCTCCCCGGCAGGTTGCTCTGCCGGCTGTTGGGCGCAAAGCGGGCCAGCGGCGGCGCCCAAGCAGAAGAGAAGAAGTAGGAGCGGGCGAGGAACGGTGACAAAACGTGGTTTTACCCGCACCCCAATGTTTTTAGCACAAGGCGGTTAGCCATGGAAAGAAGAAGAACGCGGCATAAGGAAAACTACAGTTGGACCGAGGACCGGCCTCACCTAGCCGCCGCGGCTCATCGCCCGGCCACACGGCCCGCCAGACTCGCCACGGAGGCGAGGAGCTCGGCAACCTCGACCGGCTTGGCCAGGTGCATCTGAAAGCCGGCCAGGATGATGTTGTGCCGGTCTTCCGTCCGCGCGTAGGCCGTCAAGGCAAGCGCGGGCGTTCGTCCTCCCTGTCCGGGTGCCAGCGCGCGCACCTGGCGGATCAACGCAAAGCCGTCTTCTTCCGGCATCCCGATGTCGCTCACCAGCACATCCGGACGGAACGTTTGGATCAACGCCATCGCTCCCGCCACGCTGCCGGTGCCCCGCACGATCGCCCCTTGATCCTCCAGGAGGCGCTGGACCAGGGCGCGGGCATCCGCTTCATCATCGACCACCAGCACCTTGAGGCCTGCGAGATTCCAACCTCCGGCAGGAGCGGCCAGAGGAGTGCCGCCGCCTGGCGGGTGCCGGCGGTCCGGTGCGGCGAGATCGGGAGCCGGCTGCATGACGGAAAGCGGCAGCGCGACCTTGAAGGTGGTGCCCCTGCCCAACCCCGCACTTTCCACTTGGACGGTCCCGCCGTGGAGTTCGACCAGTTGTTTGACGATAGCCAGCCCCAGGCCCAGGCCGCCGTGCCGGCGCGTCGTGGAGGCGTCTTGCTGGCGAAAGCGGTCAAAGACATGGGGCAGAAACTCCGGGGCAATCCCCTCGCCCGAGTCGGCCACGCTGACCTCCAACTGGGAGTACACCCGGGCGAGCACGACCTGCACTTTGCCCAACTTGGGCGTGAACTTGATGGCGTTGCTCAAAAGGTTCCAGAACACCTGTTGCAAACGGTTGGGGTCGCCCGAGATCGTGCAAGCCTGCGGATCGATGAGGGTTTGCAGATCAATGCCCTTGAGCGTGGCCGCGGGCTGCATGGTGTCCACCGCCGCGGCCACAATCTGGTCGAGCTGGAGCGGCTGCACCTCCAGACGCACCTTGCCCGAAATGATTTTGCTCATGTCGAGCAAGTCTTCGATGATCTGGGTCTGCGCGCGGGCGTTGCGCTCGATGGTGGCAAGGCCCGCTTCCATGTCCGCGGTGTTGGCGGGCTCGCCGCGCAGGACTTGCGTCCAACCCAGGATGGCGTTGAGCGGGGTGCGCAGTTCGTGGCTGAGCGTCGCCAGGAACTCGTCTTTCACGCGGCTGATCCGCTCGGCTTCGGCCCGCGCGCTACGTTCGCTTTCCAGCAGTTGGGCGTTTTGCTCCAGCAGCGCGCGCTGATCGTGCACGTCCGTGCACGTGCCGTACCAGCGGGTGATATTGGCGGCGGCGTCCCGGATCGGCAGGGCGCGGACGAGGAACCAGCGGTACTCACCGTCCGCGCGCCGGATCCGGAACTCAGTGACGTAGGGCGCTCCGGTGGCGATGGAGCGGTTCCAGGCCGCGGCCGCGCGGGGGAAGTCCTTTGGATGAACGCAGTTGGTCCAATCCGCCGGCGAGACCTCACCCTCGGTTTTCTCGACGAACTCGTACCAGCGGCGGTTGGTGTAATCCAGCACGCCGTCGGGGCGGGCGGCCCAAACAATTTGCGGCATGGCATCGGCCAGTTCGCGGAGGTGAGCCTGGGCATTTTTCTGCGCCGTGATGTCCACTGCGACGCCTTGGACACGGACCACCTGGCCGGTAGCCGGATCGACGGACGGATAACCGGTCGCGTACATCCAACGGACTTCGCCGGCGGGTGAGACGGTGCGGTATTCGATCTGGTAGGTCGTGCAGTTGGCGATGGCGGCTTCGACGGCCCGGCGAGTCAACTGGCGATCATCGGGGTGGAGGCTGCCAATCCCTACGTCCAGCGTCATTTCCGTTTCGGGCGGCAGGAAAAAGAACTCCTTCATC
>CAXUFU010000540.1:0-2206 GCA_964250275.1 uncultured Chthoniobacterales bacterium
GGAGTTATCAGGCTGCCCTGGTCGATTATCTGCGCACGGTCACGTTGTTTTATCAGGATGGGGCCGCGACGGCGCGCGCCCAAAAGAGTGCCGATGCCTTGCGGGCGGCGCACCCGGGTATTTACGCGCCTTGATCTTTGCGCGCCGCCCGTTATTTTGCGTTCTCCCTGGGTGCCCGGTTCCTCTCCTGACCGGGCGCCGCCGTTTTCAGTCCTTCCGGTCCCCATGAACAAAACTCGTTATCGCGTCCTCTGGTTGCTGTTGCTGATTGGCAGCATTCTCGTTCTCAGCGCACACGGTGTCTCCGCGCAAGATGCCGGCGCGGCCGCGCCCGCGGCGCCCAAGGAACGCAACGTTTTCCAGACCATTGTCGCCAGCGGTCCGCTGGGCATCGCTATCTGGCTGGCCATCCTGGGCGCTTCGGTGACGATGGTGACTTTCGTCATTCAAAACATCATTAGTCTGCGCAACGATCGCCTTGCTCCGCCCCCGCTGGTCTCCTCGCTCAAGCAGGTCATCGATTCCGGCAACTACCAGGAAGCTTGGGAAATCTGCAATGCGAACCGGAACTATCTCGCCAACACGCTCAAAGCCGGGCTGGAACGCATCGGGCGCGGCAAGGATGTCTTCGACGACGCCTTGGCCGAGCACGGCCTGCGGGAAGCGCAGATTTTGCGCACCCGCAACAGCTACCTCTCGGTCATCGGCGTGGTCTCGCCCATGATCGGGCTGCTGGGCACCGTCATCGGCATGATGAAGGCGTTTACCGTCCTGGGCAGCAGCGGCATCAGCGACCCGCGGGCGCTTGCCAGCAGCATCGGCGAGGTGCTCCTGGCCACTGCCAGCGGCTTGTTCATCGCCATCCCGGCTTTCGTCACCTATTACATCTTTCGCAACCGCGCGCAGATGGCGATCGTCAACGCGGAAGACCGGATCAACTCGCTGGTGGAAGACGTGCCTTTTGAGGAGCTGCAAGGCGTGCGCATCGGCTCGAACTTTAGCGCGGGCGAAAGCGCCGCCGGGGTCGATAAGAGTTCCCGCCGCGTGTCGATGGCTTTGACGACGAACTGCCCGGTCTGCAACGCTGCGATCAGCGCGGGCCAATCGCCCTGTCCGCATTGCGGCGCGACGCTGGATTGGCAGGGCTAGCCGTGGATCTTTGCCCGCTGCTTTCTTCCCATGAGTGAAGCGCGCACCAAAGCCAAGCACCGGGGCAAGAAAAACTCCGTCCGCGAAATGCCGGAGGAAGATCCGGACTTCCAGATCGCGCCGATGATCGACGTTTTGCTGGTGCTGCTGGTGTTCTTTATGTCGATCAGTTCGACTCAGGTCCTGCAGTCGACCAAGGAAATCGAGCTGCCGGTGGCGCCGGACGGCAACGACGCCAGCAAATCGGTCAAGAGCCAGGCCATCATCAATCTGGCGTGGCTGACCATGGCCGATGCCGGCAGCATCACGGTCGACGAGATCAATTATCCCTCGCCCGCCGATCTGACGAACATGCTGGTGCAGCGGGCCAACTCGAACCCGGGTTTTCGCGTGCTCATCCGCGCCGATAAAAAGGTGCGCTACGATTATTTGCGGGCTGTCATGGTGGCGGTGGCCCAAGCGAAGATTGCCAACGTGACGTTCTCAGTCGTGGATAAGGACGCACCCGGCGCGCCGAAGACGTAACTTACTCAGGAGTTCTGAATTTATGGCTGGATCCGTTGGCTCAGAAGATGGTGACGTCGGCTTTCAAATCGCGCCGATGGTGGACGTGGTGTTCGTCCTGATGCTGTTTTTCATGGCATCGGCGGGCATGCAAGTCGTTGAAAAGGAGTTGAGCATCAGTCTGCCGAGCGGCGCCTCCGCGAGTAGCTCCGAGACCCCGCCGACTCCGATTATGGTGACAATCGGCTCGGACGGCACGGTCCAGGTCAACGGCACGGCCTACGATCCTCCGAGCAGCACCGATCTTCCGCTCACCCGCGATCATTTGAAGGAGCTGGTGAGCTTCGGCGCGAAAGATCCGGTCATCATCCAGCCCGCGCCCGACGTGCGCCAGGAGCGCATTGTGAACGTGTTGAACGCCGCCGCCGCCGCCGGCGTGCGGAACCTGAGCTTTTCGTAAATCAAAGGTAGGGATGGCTCTCCTGAGCCGGTCCCTTGCTGTCTGGCAGGCGCCCCGTAAGAACGGGTCTGGCCAAATCACGCTCATCGTTCC
>CAXUFU010000541.1:0-2205 GCA_964250275.1 uncultured Chthoniobacterales bacterium
TACCTGCTGGACCGCCTCGGCTTTGGCCCGGAACCTCGGGAGATGACGGCCATCCTCACGCAGGGCGAGTCGAAATGGCTGGCGACGCGCTTGCTCGCCACGTTCCAGAACCCGGCGGAAGAGAAGATCCTGGAGAACGCCTGCCAGCACTATCCGCACAGCGATAGCGACGCGCAGATCCCCGCCCGCGCGTTGGCCCAGTGGATGGAAACGGATAATCCCGTGCGCGCCAGGTTTACGGAATGGGCGGAGAATCACTTTTCCACCTGGATCACCAAGACCAAGGCGGCGCCGAAGTGGGAAGAACACCTGGCGTTTTGCCGGCTGGGCATGGCGCCGTTCGGGGACTTGCTCGCAGCCAGCGCCCACAGTGCAGCCATGCTCGCTTACCTCGATCAGGAGAAGAGCTACGCCGGCAAGATCAACGAGAACTACGCCCGCGAGATCATGGAGTTGCACACGCTCGGGGTGCACGGCGGCTACAAGCAGGCGGATGTGACGGAACTGGCGGAAGTCCTCAATGGGTGGACGACCGCGCGTGAAGCGGAGTTGCCCGCCGCGAATCCGGCGTTGCAGGCGGTGACGGACGATCACTCCCCGGACGCGGGCCTGGAGTTTTTCTTCCACTTCGTGCCCGCTTTGAACGACGGCAAGCCGCGCCGCGTCTTCGGCCTGGATTTTCCTGCTGCCGACCCCGCCGCCCGCTACGATCGCGTGCAACTCGCGCTGGAAATGCTGGCCGCCCACCCGAGCACCGCCGACCACGTTTGCCGCAAGCTCGCCGAACAGTACGCCGGGGTGCCGGCGCCCGACGCCTTGGTGCGCCACCTGGCGACGGTTTTCCTGGAGTCGGGTGGGGACATGCGTGTCGTGCTGTTTGCCATGGTAGGCGATCCGGCGTTTTGGAATGCCGCGCCCAAGGTGGCGACACCGTTCGACTACGGACTGCGCGCAGCCCGGCTGTGCCACGCGGCGGCAGTGCAGGCCCAGGAACCCCACGAACAGGCGATCAAGCCGGAGGCGGTCGAAAGCTTTCTCAAGCACAGCGGGATGGGTCTTTTCGACCGCGTCACGCCGGACGGCTACCCCGAGAACAGCGACGCGTACGCGGACTCCAACGCGCTGTTGCAACGCTGGCGCTTCATGCAAACGCAGACCGCGGCGCTCGACGGCCTGGTGCCGGCCTCCTGGCGGACGCTGCCGCCGGTGACACCCGAAGAAGAGGACGAGCTGAACCACGTCGACTCGCCTGACCTCCAGCCGGCGCAACGTTTCATTGATCTTGCGGCGGTGCGCCTGACGGGGCGTTTACTTTCACCGGGCTCGAATCGGGCGGCGCTCGAGGTAGCCGGCCAGGGCAGCCCGGGCGAGTTGGAACAAGCTTTGGTGTTCGTCAGCCTTTTGCCGGAGACCAGCCTGCGGTAAGTGCTTTTGCATTCGTTTAGAATTGTCCGCCCTCCTCACTACCCCCCCTAAAACATGAATGTCACCCGCCGCTTTTTTCTGAAATCTTCCGCGGCCGTGGCCGCGTATTGCGGGGTCACCCCGCTGCGGTTGCTCGCCGAGGCCGGGCTCGATCCCAACAACCTCCAGCGCGTCAATCGCAGCAAGACGCTGGTCGTCATTTTCCTGCGCGGCGGCATGGACGGGCTGAACTTCGTCGTGCCGTACTCAGACCCGGGTTATTACAAGTTGCGGCGCGGCATTGCCTTGCCCGAGCCCGGCAAGGCCAATGGCATCGTCGATTTGAACGGCTTTTTCGGCCTGCATCCGGAGGCGGCGCCGCTCGCCCCACTTTTTCGCAGCGGCCAGGCGGTGGCCTTGCAAGCGGTCGGCTACGATCGCAACACGCGCTCCCACTTCGAAGAGCAGGACACCTGGGAGACCGGCGTGAGCGGCAACACCATCAGCTCGGACGGCTGGCTCAATCGCCATCTGTTGACCAGCCAGGGACATGGGGCCATCCGCGCGGTGAGCATCGGCGATGCGCTGCCCCGCATTTTGCGCGGGCGGGCGCCGGCGTTTTCCGTGCGGGGCATCACGGACCTGGGCTTGTTCCCGGAAAAGCAGAAAGGGATGACGCCTGAAGCGCAGACCCGCATCGCCGCCGCCCTGGAACACGCCTACTGCTGCGACCCGCGCGTCGCCGCCGCCGCGGCTGCCGCCCACCAGGACACGCCGTCAGTGGCCGAGGCCGGGGACATG
>CAXUFU010000542.1:0-2193 GCA_964250275.1 uncultured Chthoniobacterales bacterium
CGATCCAGATCCTCGATCCGCAGGATCAACGTGCCGCCATGGAGACGCGCCCGTTGCCGGCCGGAGTTTGACCGGGCCATTTTCGAGGATCTGCCTTGGGTAGGTTTAAGCTGGAGCGAAGGTCCGGATACCGGCGGCGCCTGCGGTCCTTACCGGCAAAGCGAACGGCTGGCATTTTACCTGGCAGCCTGGCGGCAGTTGGCCGCAACGGGGATGATCTACGCGTGTGGCTGCTCGCGCCGCGACGTGGCCCGGGCGGCCGGGGCGCCGCATGCCGAGGAGGGAGAAGCCCTTTACCCGGGGTGCTGCCGGCCGCCAGAACCGGCGGTGCCAGCGGCGTCAACGCCGGACGGGATCAACTGGCGGTTTCGGACGACGCCGGGTGAGGCGGTCGCGTTTGTCGAGGGCGCCATGGGTCAACAAAGTTTTGTGGCCGGGCACGACTTTGGGGATTTCATCGTCTGGCGCAAGGACGGCGTGCCGGCGTATCAACTCGCGGTGGTCGTCGACGATGCCGCGATGCAGATCACGGAAGTGGTACGCGGCGCGGATCTGCTCGGCGCAACGGCGCAACAACTGTTGCTTTACCGGGCGTTGCGGCTGGCGGCGCCGGAGTTCTACCACGTCCCGTTGGTCACCGATGAGCATGGGGTGCGGTTGGCCAAACGCGCCGGTGCACAAAGCCTGCGCGCGCTGCGTGCTGGATTGGCCGGCCATAAAGGTGATTCCGACCCCTCGGCGTTCGTAATGTCCGGGTAGGGCGGGAGATCGCCGGCGAACGCCTGCTGACGCTGGAGTCATCTGCGTGTAAACTCGCGGCGTGCCTGCCCTCAGCCGTCCGGATGATCTATTTGCGGCCGCCGACGACTCCGCAGCGCCCGCGCCCGCTAGCAACGCGAGCGAGCCCCTGGCCACGCGCATGCGCCCGCGGACGCTGGACGAGTACGTCGGGCAGGAGCATCTCCTCGGGCCGGGCAAGCTCCTGCGGCGCGCCATCGAGGCAGACCGGCTGTATTCGGCGTTGTTTTACGGTCCGCCCGGCACCGGCAAAACCAGTCTGGCGGAAGTGATCGCGCGTGCGACGCAAGCCCGCTTTGAACGCTTGAGCGGCGTCGAAAGCACCGTGGCGGATATCCGCCGCGTCATCGCCATGGCGGCGAATCGGCTGCAAGGCAACCCGCAGGCCCGGACCATTTTGTTCATCGACGAGATCCACCGCTTCAACCGCGCGCAACAAGATGCTCTCCTGCCCGATGTCGAACGCGGGACCGTCCGCCTGCTCGGCGCCACGACCGAAAATCCGTTCTTTGCGGTGAACGGCCCGCTGGTTAGCCGCTCGCAGATTTTCCAGCTCGAACCGCTGCGGCCGGAGGATCTGCGCCGGTTGCTGGCAAGCGCCCTGCAAGACACCGAGCGCGGCTTGGGCAAATACCGCGTCCACTTGGCAGAGGCCGCCGCCGAACACCTCGCCACCATCAGCGATGGCGACGCCCGCAAATGTCTCAACGCCCTGGAAGTCGGCGTGTTGACGACCGAGCCGGGGCCCGATGGGGTGATCCAGTTCACGCGCGAGGTCGCCGAAGAGAGCATCCAACGCAAAGCCGTTGTTTACGATCCCACTGGCGACGGCCACTACGACACGATCAGCGCCTTCATCAAGAGCATGCGCGGCTCGGACCCGGACGCGGCTATCTATTGGCTGGCGAAGATGCTCTACGCGGGCGAGGACATCCGGTTCATCGCGCGGCGGCTGGTGATTTGCGCGGCGGAAGACGTGGGCTTGGCGGATGCGCAGGCGTTGGTGGTGGCGGTCGCGGCCCAGCAGGCGGCGGAGTTCGTCGGGCTGCCGGAGGCGCAAATTCCCCTGGCGCAGGCGACGATTTATATCGCGACGGCGCCCAAGAGCAACCGGAGCTATGCCGCGCTCGGCAAAGCCAATGGCGACGTGCGGGCGGGCGTGACTTTGCCCGTGCCGGTTCACCTGCGCAGCACGGCGTACAAAGGCTCGCAACGGCTTGGCCACGGCGCCAAATACCAGTACAGCCACGACTCGCCCGAAGCGTACATTCCGCAGGCGTATTTGCCGGAGGGCCGCCGGTATTATGAGCCGAGCGACCGCGGGAGCGAAAAGCGGATCGCGGAGCGGCTGGCGCATTGGCGCGCGTTGTTCGAGCAGGGGCAGGAGCGCGCGTG
>CAXUFU010000543.1:0-2191 GCA_964250275.1 uncultured Chthoniobacterales bacterium
ACTGGGTACGCGCGGACCCGTTTGGGGGGCGCGCTTGCCAGACAGTCAGGGACGGGCTCGGAGAGCCATCCCTACCTGGAGTTGGAGCCGCGGCGCGGCCACATCCAGGCGGCGTAGAGCAGATGATAACACCCGAAAGTCGCGCCCATGATGGCGGCCGGATAATAGTTCGCCGGCGTCGGCAGATCGAACTCCGGCATCATCGTCTCGTCGGTCAAGTAGAGGAAAATGGCGATGCCAGTAATCAGGAACGCCCAACCCAGCACGATCAAGCCGGCCGGGGCGAAGTTGCGCCAGGCGAGCAGACCCAACCCATAGAAGACCACCCAGAACGCCGCCGGAAAAATCGGCAAGCCGGTGGTGAGCGTCAGGCAGGCGCCGATCGTCGCGCCGGCAAACAGACTTGGCGTCAGCGAGGAGATGGCCAGTTTCAGCCCCGCGGATACAAACGGCTCGCCCCGGCGCCGCGCCGCGCGCGAGAGGAAGTAGCCTGCCGCCCCCAGCGTGGCGAGACAAACGACGGCCCACATTTCAAAGAAAAGGCGGGCGTCGACGTTGCGGTCGCCGGGGCCGAGCTGGCCCGCCAGCATCCCGCCGGAGAGTGCCAGAGACAAGACACCGCCAACCAAAGCCACCTGAGCGGAAACCGCACAGTAGATCGCGTTCCGCGCCAGCAAATACTGGAGCACGGGCAAACGCCCGTCCGTGGCTTGTTCTGGCGTTATCATGCAGCTCTCACAAAGACGGCGGGCGGAACGTCAGCACGCCCGGGAAGGAAAGACCGGTGGCCGACGTGGGGCTAAGACTCCGCATCCTTTTGTTCCCGGCCCCGCAACTTGAAGAAGATCGGCAAACCAGGCAGCGGGAACGTTTCACGGATCTTGTTCTCCAGGTACTTCCGATAGGTATCCACCAGCAAAGCGGGGTCGTTGACGAATAGCAGAAATGCCGGGATCGGGATCGGCGCGTCACGCCGCTCACCCAATTGCGTGGCATAGAGCAGCTTGAAGCGCTTGTTGCTGCGCAAGGGCGGCGGCTGCAGTTCCATCGCGGCGTGCAGCAGGCGGTTGAGCGGGCCCGTTCCGATGGTCTCCAGCGCGGCGCGGCGCACTTTCTCGATCAGCGTGAACAAGCGTCCCACCTGCTCCCCATGCAAAGCCGAAAGCGCGATCAACGGCACGTGCGACATGAAAAAAAGCTGGGCCTGCGCTTCCTGCAGCCACTCCTCGCGGAACGTCCGGACTCCCGCGCGCGAGTCCTCCGGCGGCGCCAGCAGGTCCCACTTGTTGACTGCCACCACGCAGGGTTTGTTCGCCTTTTGAATCAAGCCGGCGATCTGCCGATCCTGCGCCGTGACCCCGGCGCTCGCGTCGATGACCAGGATGCACAGATCGGCGCGGCGGATGCTTTCCTCGGACCGCATCACGCTGAAAATCTCCGCGGAATTGTCCCGTTTGCCGCGGTGCCGGATGCCGGCAGTGTCGATCAACACATAAGAGCGCCCGTTGAACACGCACTCGACATCGACCGCGTCGCGGGTGGTGCCGGCGATCTCGCTGACAATCGTCCGCTCCTGACCCAGGATGGCATTGGTCAAGGAACTCTTGCCCACGTTTGGGCGGCCCACCAAAGCGAGCCGCGGCGCGCGCAGGTCCGGCCCGCGCGAAACTTCTTCCTCCCCGGCTTCCGCCTGGGAACCGTTTGTCTCCGTTGACGCCGCGTCGGCGCCCGCCACTTTGCCGAGATGATCTGCAATTGCGCTCACCAACTCCCGCACGCCGCGCCCGTGCGCGGCGCTCACGCCGTAGATCTCCGCAAAACCCAGGCGCGAGAACTCCGCTTCCAGCGGCGTGTGCATTTCCTCGTCGATCTTGTTGACGATCAAAAGCACCGGCTTGTCCGCGCGGCGCAACCGCTGCGCGAGGGTCTGGTCGACCGGGGTGATTCCCGCGCGTCCATCGACGACCAGCAGGATGATGTCCGCCGCGGCCAGGGCAATCTCGGCTTCCAGTTGCACCCGGGCGGAAAAGCTGCCGTCCGCCTCCTGGCCGATGCCGCCGGTGTCGATGATCTCAAAAGGTGCGCCAAAACGAGCGTCGGAATGGGCCACGAGCCGATCCCGGGTAATGCCCGGCTGATCGTGGACAATCGAAATTTTGCGTCCTGCCAGCCGGTTGAACAGGGCCGACTT
>CAXUFU010000544.1:0-2182 GCA_964250275.1 uncultured Chthoniobacterales bacterium
AAAAAACGCCAGGAATTTTCGTGCAAACACGCTATTTTCCGCTCTAAGTGCCTCCGGCATACGCTTTGCTAATTGAAGCGCCGCCGTCGCCCCCGGCGGTTTTGTCCCCTATGAAAAAGATCGAAGCCATCATCAAGCCTTTCAAACTGGAAGAAGTCAAAGACGCGTTAGCCGAGCTTGGTATCGAAGGTATGACGGTCAGCGAGGTCAAAGGTTTCGGCCGCCAGAAGGGGCACACGGAGATTTATCGCGGCAGCGAGTACACGGTTGATTTTCTGCCCAAGATCAAGGTTGAAGTCGTGCTGGCGGATAACCTCCTCGAGGACGCCACCGCCGCGATCATCAAGGCCGCCAAGACCGGTAAGATCGGCGACGGCAAGGTTTTCGTGTACACGATCGAGGACGCCATTCGCATCCGGACCGAAGAGACGGGCGAACGCGCGGTGTAGCGGGTCGCGGGCGCGGTTTTGCTGTAGGTTACGCGCATCGCACGCGCACGCTCCATCCCGGCGGCCAACCCGCTGCCGCTTTTCACCCCGGCGGAGTCCACCGGCGACCTGTCGGCCCGGCTGCATCCCACGATCGCGGACTGGTTTGGCCGAACATTCGAGGGCTTCACGCAGGCGCAGCAACTCTGCGTGCCCGCAATTTTGGCGCGGCAATCCGTGCTCCTCAGTTCGCCCACGGGCAGTGGCAAGACGCTGGCCGGTTTTCTCGGGATCATCGATTGGCTCCTGCGCCAGCCGGCAGCGCCGGAGGCGATCTGTGCGATCTACGTCTCGCCCCTGCGCGCGCTCACTTACGACATCCAGAAAAACCTGGCCGGTCCGCTCCGCGCGATGGGCCTCGAAGAGCGCATTCGGGTGGGCTTGCGCACGGGCGATACCTCGGCCAAGGATCGCGCCCAGTTCAAGCGCCGGCCGCCGCAGATTCTCCTGACGACCCCGGAGAGCCTGGCCATCCTCATCTGCCAACCGCGCTATCATCCCGCGTTGGGCGCCTGCCGTTTTGTCATCGTCGATGAGTTGCATGCCCTGGCCGAAAACAAACGCGGCGCGCACCTGAGCGTCTCCCTGGAGCGACTGGAACGGATCCGCCGCCAGGCGTTGCCGGCGTCCGACGGCCCGCTGTGCCGCGTCGGCCTCTCGGCCACCATCAGTCCGCTGGAAACGATGGCTGCGTTCCTGGTCGGGGTGGGCCGGCCCTGCGTGCTGGCCGAAGCACGGACGGAACGCCGCGCCGTGATCGAAGTTTTCTCGCCCGTACGCCGCAATCCTTACCCGCCGGCGGGCTACAGCGCCGGCCGCGTTTTGCGGGAACTGGCGGCCCTGGTGCGCGCGCGCCAATCGGTGCTGATTTTCAGCAACACGCGCTCCGGCGCGGAGCAGATCGGCCTCGCGCTCAAGGGGGCGTTGCCCGAACTGGCGGACGTCATCGAGGTGCACCACTCGTCGCTGGATCGCAACCTGCGGCTCGACGTCGAAGACCGGCTCAAGAACGGCAGCCTGCGTGCCGTGGTTTGCTCGACCAGCCTCGAAATGGGCGTGGACATCGGCGCGATCGATCTCGTCGTGATGATCTCCGCGCCGAAAGGCATCTCGCGCGCGCTGCAGCGCATTGGGCGCTCCGGCCATTCCATCAAGCAGGTCAGCCACGGCATCCTCGTGGCGACCAACGTCGTGGACCTCGTGGAATGCGCGGTCACCGCGCGGTTGGCCCGCGAACGCCGCCTCGACCCTGTGCGCGTGCAGGAAAATCCCGCCGACGTGCTGGCCCAGCATCTGGTGGGTTGTGCGATGGCGGAGCCGGGGCTGGCCGTCGAGGATGCGTGGGCGCTCGTGCGGGGCGCGTGGCCCTTCCACGATTTGCCGCGGGCGTCGTTCGACCGCGTGCTGGAATATCTGCAAGGCGGCGGTCGGTCGCTGGCCCAGGCGTACGCCGAGACCTTCGGCAAAATCCGGGTCGAAGACGGCCGGCTTTTTACCACCTCCGCACGGGTGGAGCGGGAGAGCCTGGTCAACATGGGAACGATCCCGACGGTGGGGCACGTGGACGTGCTCCTGAAGCGCCGCCGGCCCGGGACGGTGGAGGAGTATTTTATCAAGGCGCTCAAACCCGGCGACGTGTTTGTGATCGGCGGCCGGACGGTGCGGCTGCTGGACGCGGGCGGGCAGTCCGCGCG
>CAXUFU010000545.1:0-2171 GCA_964250275.1 uncultured Chthoniobacterales bacterium
CCGGCTGAGCCTCCCGCCGCCCGAGTTGCGGCGGCTCCTTGGGCAGGTAAATGGGCGGCAGCGCCGCGCGTGTGTATCGCTCGAAGATTGTCCCGATCTGCACCAGTACTTCCGCGGCGTCCACGTCTCCCACCACGACAAACGTCAGGTTATTCGGCACGTACCGCGCCTTGTAATAAGCCATGACCTGGTCGCGGGTGAGCCGGTTGAAGATGTCCAGGTGCCCGATGACCGGGTGCCGGTACGGATGCTCGCGATAAGCCGTGCCAAAAACTTGCTGGCTATTCACCCGGTCCGGATCGTCCGCCAGCATGGCAAACTCGCGCCGGATCACTTCCTGTTCCTTGACGAACTCGTCCGGCGGCAGCGTGGAGTTCATGCAGGCATCAGCCAGCAGGTCGATGGCAATCCCGCAACCCGCCTTTGGCACATCGATCCAGTAGACGGTCCGGTCAAAAGACGTGTAGGCGTTCACGTACCCGCCTTCTTCCTGCACGCTCTGGGCGATCTGGTTGGTCGAGCGGGTCTCGGTGCCCTTGAAGAGCATGTGCTCGAGCAGGTGGGACAAGCCCGCGCCGAGGTGTTCGCCTTCGTGAATGCTACCCGTGCCGACCCACGCTTGCACGCTCACCACCGGCGCGCTGCGATCTTCTTGCACGAGGAGCACGAGGCCATTTGGCAGGACGTGTTTGCGGGCGGAAACCCGTGGAAATTGAATGGTACCGCTGGCTTGAAAGGAAGTTGGGGTGCGGGAACGGGAAGAAGTCATCTTGGGAGGACGGCAAACTGCGCCAACTCTCCCGCGAACGCAACCGGACCCGGCAAATCGACCTTTTTGCCTCGGGAGGATTCCCGATTGCCCTTGTAATGCGCTCCCCCACGTGTCCGCGCAGCGGCATCCAAAAAAAGGTAGAGATGGGTCTCCGACCCGGTCCCTGATTGTGCCGGAAGGACGAGCTTACCCTACGCTTCCCATCCTCTTGGCGCCTGCCGCAAAGCGTGGGCCAACTCTTGGCGCCCGCCCGGGAAACGCACCCCCATTCCTCTCCGTGCCGTCAGACAGCATGGGACCGGGTCGGATGACCCGTCCCTACCTCATTTTGGATGCCGCCTGGCGGCAAAGTCAGCTCGTCTTTGGGCTGGCGGTGCGTGCCCGCCGCGGGCGCCGGGTAGTCGCGGGCCTTTGCGCCGCCAGTTTTTTCTTGGGCCGGAACGGCTGCACGAACGCCTCATCGAAATCAAAGCCATCCTGAAAGTCCGCGATCGTGTCCTGATCGGTTTTGCCGAACTCGTCCGCCGCGATCAGGTTGAAGACGATCGCACCGATGTCCTCGCACGAGGTGATCCGCCAATGGGCAAACACCGTCGGGACCATGGGCCCGTACTGGTCGAGGGCAAAGAGGCGCACGCCGTCGAGGAGTTGCTGGCCCGTCACATGGCATTCCACCGGCATGGAACCTGGCGTCAGCTTTTTGCGTTGTTGGCGGGCGGTAAACATGAGCGCCTCCCGGATGAACAGGTAGGCGTCGGCATCGAAGCGCGCGTCCAGGGCGCAGATGGCCGCCACGGCGGTGGAGAAATGGTCTCTTTCCATAAAGTAGGTACGCGATCTTCAGGGTGGGACAGAGTGGCCGGAGCGCACTGGCTGCGGCACCGCGGCAAACGGCTGACTGTTCTCGACGCGAACAGGCACTTCCCGGCGTGCGTCTCGCCAATGCTGCACCGCCGCACCAACGACCGCCGCCGCCAGGATGCCGACGACGAGGAACTGTTCGCGGGAAGTGAGGGAGAACATCAGGCGATCTTGCCAGAGGGCCGCCGTGCGCGGAAGCTCGTGCTGCGACGATGCATATCCTCCCCCGCTTCTCGTGTCAACGGTTCCTCTGGAGGGCAAGCGCAGGCCTGGCGTGCGCCGGTCTGTTCCTTGCCTCGCTTCAGGCCGAGACGGCGCAGAGCCCCGCTCCAACTTCCATGGCGGCGGCCGCCCCGGCCTGGCAGCGCGAGCTCGCCGCGGCGCACGTGCTGCAAACGGCCGCCGCGTTGACTTCCGCCGACGATTCCGCCGCCGGGCGCCTTCAGCAAGAGCGTCTCGGCCAGCTTTATCAAGCGCTCGCGGCCAAATACCCGGCGGAACACGACGTCCAGCGCGCGGCCGGCGACTATTTCCATGC
>CAXUFU010000546.1:0-2168 GCA_964250275.1 uncultured Chthoniobacterales bacterium
CATAAGCGGAAAGTGTCGATCGCGTGCGGGCAGCCCTCGGAACGCGGTATGCGTCGGAGGACAACGATCACGGGATAGAGCAGGACGCGCGCCCGGCTGTCACAATTATGAGTTTGCACTCGGCTGGCCTTCGCCCTGCGAATAAAAGGCATGGACGCCGCCACACTCTGGAAACGCTATCAAGAATACTGGGTCGAAGATTCACGTACCGGCATCACGCTGGACGTGAGCCGGATGCGCTTCAGCGACGATTTCTTGGCCGAAATGGAAAAGCCCATCGCGGCCGCTTTCGCAGCGATGCGAGACCTTGAGAACGGTGCGATCGCTAATCCCGACGAGAAACGCCAGGTCGGCCACTACTGGTTGCGCGCTCCGGAACTCGCGCCGACGCCGGAGTTGCGCCAGGCCATCGCCAAGGATGTGGCGGACATCCAGGCCTTTGCCCGGGCGGTGCATGCGGGCGAGATCAAGACGCCGGGCGGAGCGCCTTTTAAGAATGTGTTGGTGATCGGCATCGGCGGCTCAGCGCTCGGGCCGCAGCTCGTAGCGGACGCGCTCGCGACGCCCGATGACCGGCTCACCCCCTATTTTCTGGACAACACGGATCCCGACGGATTCGACCGCTTTTTTGCCCGGATCGGGGACGGTCTAACGGAAACGCTGGTCCTCGTCACCTCGAAGTCCGGCGGCACCAAGGAGACGCGCAACGGCATGCTCGAGGTGCAGGCACGGCTGACGGTCCTGGGCGTGCCGTTTGCCGGGCAGTTCGTGGCGGTGACCGGCCCCGACAGCGACCTCGACCAGCGGGCGGTCAGCGAGAAGTGGCTGCAGCGGTTCCCGATGTACGATTGGGTGGGGGGCCGCACGTCGGTCATGAGTGCGGTGGGCCTGGCGCCGGCGGCGTTGCAAGGAGTGGACATCGCGGCGTTCTTGCATGGCGCGGCGGACATGGACGTGCACACGCGCACACCGGACGCGCGGCAGAACGCGGCCATGCTGCTGGCCCTGGCCTGGTATTACGCCACGGGCGGCAAAGGCGAGAAGGACATGGTGATCCTGCCGTACAAGGACCGGCTCTTACTCCTGAGCCGGTACTTGCAGCAGCTCGTCATGGAGTCGCTCGGCAAAGAGCGCGATCTGGATGGCAAAATCGTTCACCAGGGCATCGCTGTGTACGGCAACAAAGGTTCGACGGACCAGCACGCTTACGTGCAGCAGTTGCGCGATGGCGTGGCCAATTTTTACGTCACGTTTATCGAGGTGCGGCGGGACCGGCCGGCCGGGGCCAAGTTCGACGTCGAGCCGGACGTGACCAGCGGCGATTATTTACAGGGCTTCCTGCGTGGGACGCGGACGGCGCTGTTTGAAAACGGACGCGATTCAATCACGATCAGCATCCCGGAGGTGAACCCGTACGAACTGGGCGCGTTGATCGCGTTGTATGAACGCGCGGTCGGTTTTTACGGCAGCCTCGTTCACATCAATGCCTACCATCAGCCGGGTGTCGAGGCGGGCAAGAAGGCCGCCACGCGCGTGCTCGAGTTGCAAAAGCGCGTACGAGAAGCGGTCCTCGGGCACCGCGGCAAGTCCTACACCGCGGACGCGCTGGCCGCAGAACTGGGCGCCGAGCCCGAGGACGTCTATCACGTCCTGGTCCACCTTTCCGTCAACGATCCCGGCATCGGTGTGACACCCGGCCGGACGCTGGCCGAAGCCGCTTTCTCGGCGCAAGGGGCCTGACGGCGAACGCGCCGTGGTGCGAGTGTCACGGGTTGCACCACCGTCCTGCGCTTTTAATGGCGTAGGTTAGACCATGCCGATTTCGCTGCCCCGCCTCACGTTCCCTTCGCTCTCGAAGAAGGAGCTGCGCTACCTCAAAATCATGTTGCTGGACGTTCGGCGGCCGGTGCCGACGGCGCCCCACCGGCCGGAGCCTGCCGCCTGGCCGGTTGACGCGCTGACCGCCGCTTGGTTGGGGCACTCGACCGTTCTCGTCAACTTCTACGGTGTCAACATCCTCACCGATCCCGTCCTTGGCGCCCGGGCGGGCCTCGCGCTCGGGCCGCTGGTCGTGGGGCCGAAACGCTACGTCGCCGCCGCGCTGACGCCGCAGGAGCTGCCGCGCATCGACCTCGTCCTGTTGAGTCACGCGCACATGGACCACTTCG
>CAXUFU010000547.1:0-2159 GCA_964250275.1 uncultured Chthoniobacterales bacterium
GTCCCATTCTGTCCGGATAGCCGGTCCCGTTTGCTGAGGTGCCCATGCGTCTGGAGGTCCGCCTCATCTGCTCGGCACGACCCGTGGCCTCTGGACGTTTGCCGGACAGAATGGGACCGGGTCGGAGACCCATCCCTACCTTTTCTTGGAGGTCAGATCTCTTTTTCCAGCCGCTCGCTGAGCCACTGCTTGACCATGCTCTGGTAATTCAGATAGCGGGAGCGGGCCAGGCGTTTGATCCGAGCCAGCATCCGCGGGTCGAACCGCAAGGTAACCGTCGTCGATTCCCGGGTGTCCGCTTTTAGGATCGCCGTATTCATCAGGCGCGGCTCAATCCGCGTCTCGAGCCAAAAGGCGACCTCGTCCTCCTCGCTTTCGAAGCTGGGCACCTCCGCCCAACTGCTGATGACACGCGTGATTTTGGGTGGCGGTTCCACGGGGGGTTGATCGGCAAGCGAGAACGGGTGCAGGCTAGAGATTGAACTCGGAGTTCTTGCGCTCGTAAAATGTCTCCTCCTCCGGCGTCATCTCGCGCGCCAGGATCACGCGGTAACGCTTCCCATCGGTCCAAAAGACACTGAAAATCGGGCGGCTCGCCGTGGTTTTGCCGAGGTTAAAGTAGCGCGCTTCCTTGTCGGAAGCCGGCAGATCGGGCAGCAACCGGATGCTGAACGGATCCTCGAAAGTCTCCTCGATCTCCTTGGGCGGAACCCGCTTCAGGTCGAAGGAGACGTCGAGCCAATCGAAATCCATGGCGGCTTTCTCCCGCTACGACCGGGGGCGTTGGATCAGCTCGATCTCGTAGCCATCCGGGGCATCCAAAAAAGCAATCACACTGCCGCTGGCGCTTTTTGCCGGCGGCTCGGAAAAAGGATGGCCCTGCTCCGCACAATGCTTGCCGAAGGCTTCCATGTCATCGACTTCAAAGGCCAGATGAGTCAGGTCCGGGCCCACCTGCACCGGGCCGCTTTCGTCAAACTTACAGAGTTCGATCTCTTCCTCGCTCTCAGGCGCCTTCAGGAAGACAAGCTGCGAACCGCGCCCCGAGGTGTGCCGGCTCGTTTCTTCGAGCCCTAACACGTCTTTGTAGAACGAAACCGTTTTTTCCAGATCGGTCACGCGGTAGCGGGTGTGCAGCAGTTTCTTGATCATGCCGGGCAATAAGTGTGGAATGCTCTCGCAAATCGTCTTGGAACGCCACGCACCCTAAGTCAGATCGGCGCAAGCAGAAATGAAAAAATGGCCTGTCAGCGGGTGGATCATCGCCCCGCCCGCGCCGCAACCGCGGACGCGAGCGCTCTCCGGCGCACCCACGCGCCTGCCGGCCGCGCCTACCCTATGAAACTCGTCGTCGCAGGCACGGGCGCCAGTGGAACGATTTACCTGCAGCGTTTGCTGGCGCGGCTCGATCCGCGCGCGCACGAGATCCACCTCGTCTTGAGCGACCATGCCCGGCAGGTCGCGGCCGAGGAACTGACCGCCCCGCTGCAGGTGCCGGAAGGCATTCGGCAACACAGCGACCGCAGCATGAACGTGCCGTTTACGAGCGGCTCGGCGCGCTTTGACGCCATGGTGATCGTCCCGTGCTCCATGGGCACGCTCGGCCGGATCGCCAGCGGCACGAGCGAAAATAGCATCCTGCGCGCCGCCGACGTTTTCCTCAAAGAACGCCGCAAGCTCATTCTCGTCCCGCGCGAGACCCCCTGGAGCCTCGTCCATGCCCGCAATGTCGTGGCGGTGATCGAAGCCGGCGCGCTTGTCCTGCCGGCCATGCCCTCGTTTTACCACCGGCCCGCCACCGTCGAGGAAGCCGCCGATACGGTGGTGTTTCGCATCCTGGATCAGCTCGATCTCCCGGTGCCCGGCGTGCCGCGTTGGCAGGAGCATACACCCAAGTCAGCCGAGGCATGACCACACGCCGGCAATGACCATCGGCACCAGAATGCCGGCAAGACCCCAGACGCCGGAACGGGCCGTCAACACGGCTCCGAGCGCGGCGCCCGCCACAAACGCCGCCCACACCGCCGCCAAGGTGCCCATGGTGTGATCTTCCTCACCCCGCCGGTTGGCGGCGCCCGTGGTGCGCCGCAGCGCCGACGTCACGAGCGAAGTCGCCATGCCGGTGAGGAAGGTCGTGTGCACGCTGACACCGCCGCACC
>CAXUFU010000548.1:0-2159 GCA_964250275.1 uncultured Chthoniobacterales bacterium
GAAGTCCGTCGAGGAGGGCCGCGAGCTCCAGGACGTCCACGAGCACGTCGGCCGTCTCGATGCGCTCCGTTCCCCCGGTAGCCTGCGCCACCACGGCGTCGGCGCCAAAGACGGCGGCGCCGTTGGCCGGATAGAGGATGTTCAACCGCGGCGAAGTCGCGGCGGTCAAAGCCGGCGCCGGCGCGGCCGGCACCGCGCTGTGCAGGGCCGGCATTACGGTAGACGCGCTGGCCGGTAGCCCGCCCGCCGCGGGCGCCGGGCCCGCGTCCACGAGGGCCAGTTCGTAGGTGTCGAGGTACAGGTTGCGGTTCTCGTGCCCGCCCCCAAACGGATTCTTGAACTGAACGCAGAGAACCTGCGGACCCGCGTCCAGGTGGACGGGCGTGCCAACCGGCATCCGGTCGTATTTGGAACCGACCAGCCGTGACATGGTCAGGGGCTTCTCGGTGTTATCGACGTACAATGCGACGCTCGGGTACGCGCCGCCTCCAAACTCGCCCCGGGCGCGCACCATCATCTGGTAATTGCCCGCTTCTTTGGCGACGAACGGCAGGCACCACCCCCGGTTGACGGTCTGCACGAATTGTAACCCGGAGGCGTTCGGGTCTTTGCCGATCGCGGGCTGTTCGATCCCGAAATGCGCGGGCCGCGCCGGGGCGTAGAGATTCTTGGTGACGCCCATCACCTCCGGGCTCTCGCATTCCCCTTTCCAGAGGTTGTCCGCCGCAGGGTTTTGCACGTGCACGACGACCGGCGCACTCTCGATCGGTGTGCCCGACAGGTTGCTTACGTCACGAACGGCGGCCACGGCCACCAAGCGTAACGCTCCGGCCGGCAACGCTCCCGCGGGAACACTGAACTGGTATTGCCGCTGCGGCCCGTAAGACGCCGGAGTCGCGTTGAGCGGGTCGAGCAACCGGCCATCGGGCAGCCGCAGTTGGACTTTCACCGCTTCCGCCCCCGCTCCTGCCGCGTTTCCCGCTGGGGACGCGGCTTCTCTGACGGGTGGCGCGGGCGAATCGTCGAACATCGTCACCCCGACGGCGAACTGTCCCCAGACCACCGCGCCCGGCAAGGGCGCGATGATTTCGGGCCGCCGCGATTCCTGGTCGATGCTGGCGTTGGCCGGCTCAGCCGGGTCCGGCTTTACTTCGACGTCCAACGCTGGCCCGCCGAAGACTTCGAGCCGGGTCTGCCCCGCCCGCAACGCGTGGACCCGCAAGTAGGCCGTTTGTTCCCCGGCCAGGAACACTGCTGGCCGCACGACCTCCACCAAACGCGGGTCCAGCAGCGACGTGCTGACCGGTATGTCCGCCTCGGCCGGCGCCTTGAGACGCAGTGGGATGATTTGCGTGTGCCCCAGCCAGAGAACGGTCTTGCTCGTCGCGAAGGCGATGTCCGCCGCGGTAGGAGAGGTTTTTCCCTGCCTTGCGCCCGCTAACAGCCCGGCTAAAAGGCACAAAGCCAGTCCGAGGTTGCGCGAGGCGCGAACTCTTTGGCAAAAGGCGTTCATGAACGCGGGCAACGACCCGAGCGAGACGTGTAGATTCTCTCCTCAAAAACTAAGCAACTATTTAGCACGTTCTGGGAAGGGTGTAAACATCGCGCAAACCAACCAAGCAGGAACGCTCACTTCCCTCTTCCAATTGACTCATCCCCGTCCTCTGGAAGAATTTTCTCGTGCGTAAAGCTGAAACACAAAGGTACTGCCTCTATGGGCAAGCATGACAAACTCCTTTCCCGGATCCTTGCGGGAACGTCCGATGCTTCGATTGCGTTTAACGATCTGTGCGCCATGCTCAGGCACCGCGGTTTTTCGATGCGCTGCAAGCGGACCAGCCACCACATTTTCAGCCATCCCAACGCCGATGGGATCATTAATCTTCAACCCACCACGGGTGGTCAGGCAAAAAAGTACCAGGTGCAGGAGGTACGGAAGTTTCTCGTCAAAAACAAGTTAACATGAACCAGATGTACTCTATCGCGTTGTTGTGGAGTCCGGAAGACGGTGTTTATATCGCGCGCGTCAACGAGCTTCCAGGATGCTTTGCCGATGGCGCGCCCCCCACAGAGGCGGTCGCGGCGCTCGAACGTGTCGTGGAGGATTGGGTGGTGGAGGCAAACCGCGTCGGCAAACCCGTGCCTGCACCCGGGACCCC
>CAXUFU010000549.1:0-2152 GCA_964250275.1 uncultured Chthoniobacterales bacterium
GCACCGATGAGCGCATCTTAATGTTTTGCTCATAGGGCTCTCATCTTGCGCCGCTATGAGTGCCTCGCCGCCCGCGTTCCGGAAACGATCGCCCATGCGCATCCTGATTATCGAAGACGAAGCGACCACCCGGGCGGTGCTGTCGCAAATGCTGTCGGGTCGCAGCCACCGGATTGTGCAGTGCGCCAGCGCCGAACAGGCCATCGAACAATACCGGCAGAACTTTTTCCCGCTCGTGGTGCTCGATCTCGGGCTGCCCGGAATGAGCGGCTTCGAGTTCTGCCGCTGGCTGCGGCGCCAGCCCGATGGCGACCGCCCGTACATCCTGGCCGGCACCGCCAGCCAACAGGCCAGCGATCTGCGCGAGATCCTCGACGCCGGCGCCGACGATTATCTCGCCAAACCCTATCTTGCCGACTTGCTCAACGTCCGCCTGGCCATCGCCGAGCGCAATCTGACGGTGCGCGCCGGCCATCGCAATCTGGAGGTGGAACTCCGCCAGGAACGCGAGCGCCTGACTTATCTGGCGTCGCGGGACGCCCTGACCAAGCTCTTTAACCGCGCGCATTTTGCCAGCGCCGTCGAGAGCGCCGTGGCCGCTGCCCAGGAGGGCGGCTCACCGGGCAGCCTGCTTTACATCGATCTCGATTACTTCCGGCTCATCAACAACGCGGTCGGCCATCTGGCCGGCGATCGCCTGCTCGTGCAGCTCGCCTATTTGCTTTGCAACGCGGTCCATCCTGAAGATGTCGTGGCGCGCTTTGGCGACGATTCTTTTGCCGTCCTCCAGCGAAACACCACGCCGGCCGAGGCGCGTCTGGCCGCGGAACGCATTCGCAACCACGTCCATGATCTGCGCTTTAGCGACAGCGGCCGGCATTTCGCGGTCACCGTCTCCACCGGAATCGCCACGCTCACGGGCGACTCGAGCGCCGACCACGTGATGGCCGCCGCCGACGCCGCTTGCTACGCCGCCAAGGCGCACGGGCGCAACCGCGTGGAGCTTTACCAGGATACCCCGCGGGAGATCATCTGCTTGCGCGACGATGCCCGTTGGGCCGATCAGATCCGGCACGGGCTGAAGGAAAATGGGTTTGTGCCCTGGTTTCATCCGGTCGTGAACCTGGAAACCTGCCAGGTGGTCTCCCACGAGCTGCTGACGAAGCTCCGTACCAGCGAAGGAGACTTGGCCGAACCGGCTATTTACCTCCCGGCGGCGGAGCGTTTCCATTTGGTTGCGGAAATCGAGCGCCGGATGATCAAGCTCGCCTTTCGCCGGCTGGCCGCGGAGCCCGCGCTCCGGCTGTCTTTGGCGCTTTCCCGGCAAACGCTGGCCGAAGCCGACCTGGGCGACTTTATCGCCGGTGCCGGCAAAGCGGCCGGGGTCGCGTTGGACCGGCTGGTCTTTGAGATCAACATGGCGAACCTCGATTCCGCGCGGAGGATGGCCGAAGGGGCAGAGGAAAACGCCTTCTGCTTTGGCTTGAGCGGCGCCGGCGCCTGGTCGTGCGCGAACTTGCAGCATTTGCCTTTGGCTTACCTGAAGATCCATGGCGACGCCATTCGCGGCCTGGTGGCCGACCCGATCGAGCGCGCGTACGTCAAAGTCATGCGCGACACGGCGCTGCATCTTGGGGTCGACAGCATTGCTGCCCAAGTAGATGCGGCGGACACGCTCAAAGCGTTGCGCAGCCTGGAAGTACGGTGCGGACAGGGGAGCTATTTCAGCCGCCCCGCGCCCGAGCCGCATTGGTGACCCACGGTAGGAATGGCTCTCCTGAGTCGGTCCGTGGGTGTCCGGTAAGCGTTCACTTTAGCCTGGCGTGATGGTCCGTCGGGGGACGGATTGTAGGGGCGGGGGGGGGCGGTTTGGCTGGCGGGGCGGTCCGCCGGCCATGGGGGGCCCCGTGCTCCCCCGGCGGCGCGCCCGCCCTACAAACCCAGGCATGACTGTTTTGCTCGGACCCCGCTCCTACCATCATCCTTACCTTAGCGTTATTCCGAGCCGGGCTCTGGCTGTCCGGCAAGCGGGCATTTTAACGTGGCGCGATGGTCCTCGGGGACGCTTCTATAACTCAAGATCGGGATGGGACTGACGCTAAGATAAGCGCAGTTCGGGTTGTAGGGCGGGCGCTTCGCCTGCCAGGGGTGG
>CAXUFU010000550.1:0-2144 GCA_964250275.1 uncultured Chthoniobacterales bacterium
ACCCAAAACCGCCCTGCGCACCGCGCCACGATTTCTCCCCCGTTGCTGGCGGCGGCCAAGGTCATCCGGCAGCGGCTCCTCAAGCGCAAGGTCCGGCTGACCCTCGGCGGCGAACCCACTTATGTGCCCGACCAGCCGGAAGGCTCCGAGTGGAACTTCATCGCGGTCGGCCCGACCAAGCTGCGCTACGCCTATGCGCTGGCGGGCGAGTTGATCCAACGCGTTCTGCCGGGAGCCATCACGGTGTTTTCTCCCGGCAAACAGTACCCGGGCGAGACCAACCCGCGTTGGGTCGTCAACCTGTTGGCCAACCGCGATGGCTCGCCGCTTGCCGCCCAGCCCCCGGTCATGGAACCGGCGACGGAGCAAACCCGGCGGGCGTTGCCAACGGCGGTGTCCCCCGCCCGGCAAACCCTCGTTGGCACGGCGCGGCGCGTGCCCCGAAATAATTGGAGCGGCGCGCGGGACCGGGGCGCGCGCGGCCGGCAAGTCGCCGTCCTGCCGCTCGACCACGATGGGACGCGTTGGCTCAGTGAGAAGTGGAAGCTGCCGGGCGGCCGCACCATCCTGCCGCTGATCGGGGCGGAAGGTCCGGCCGGTTTGCGCCTGCCATTGGATCGTCTGCCCGAGAAAGCGTTGCGCCGGGCGTTGACCTTCGAATGGCGGGACAACGCGCTGCACCTCTTCATGCCGCCATTGTTGCAAGGCCCTTTTCAGGAGTTGCTCGGCGTCCTGCTCAAGGGCCTGGCCGAGCATCGGGTGGCGCGTTATTACTTTGAAGGCTATCTGCCGCCCGATGTCGATGCCTCCTGGATGCGGCTCGGGCTGACGGCGGATCCCGGCGTGCTGGAGGTCAACCTGCCGCCGTGTGAGAACTGGGAGGATTATCACCGTTGGCTGGTCTGGCTGGAGGAGGCTGGCGCGGCGGCGGGCCTGCGCTCGTGGAAACTTTCCGCGCAAGGCGACGCGGCCGGTACGGGCGGCGGCAATCACCTGATTTTTGGCGGTCCGACGTTGGAGACCAACCCGTTTTTCACGCGCCCGGCCTGGGTGGCCTCGCTGCTGCGCTATTTTCAAGCGCACCCGTGCCTGGCGTATCTGTTTACCGGCAGCTACGTGGGGGCATCTTCGCAGGCGCCTCGCCCGGACGAATCGGCGCGCGATCTGTACGATCTGAATCTGGCCTATCAATATCTCGCCAGTCTGCCGCGCGGCGACCACCGGTATCTGATCGGAGAGACGTTGCGCCACATGCACACGGACATCTCCGGCAATACGCACCGCAGCGAGATCAGCTTCGATAAGTTCTGGATGGTGAGCGGCCCGCCGAGCGGCGCTTCCGGGCTGATCGAGTTCCGCGCCATCGAGTCCCTGCCGCGGGCGGATTGGATGTCGGCCATCGCCTTGCTCTGGCAAGCCATCGCGGTTTACACGTTGGAAAATGCCACGGCTGGCCCCTTGGCCATCCATGGGTCGGCGCTGCACGACCGCTACTTTTTGGCGACGCCGTTGTGGCATGATTTGCAGGGGGTGCTGGCGGAGCTGCGCGCCACGGGGATCGACCTGCCGGAGGCGGTTTTCCGCGAAATCTGGGAGTGGCGTTTTCCTCGTCTGTTGGCGGCGGACTTTGCGGGGGCGAAACTCGAGATCCGCCGGGTTTGCGAAAGCTGGCCGCTGTTGTGCGAGACGCCGAGCGAGGGGGGCTCGACCAGCCGTTTCGTGGATACATCGATCGAACGCCTGGAGCTGGCGGCCGACCCCGCGTTTGCCGACGCGCGGCAAATCTTCGTCAACGGCCGCGAGCTGGTTCTGCTGCCGCTGACGGGCGCTGAGGCGGATGCGGATGGACGGGTGGGCTGCGGCCTCCGCTACCGGCGCACGGCGTTGTTCCCGTCCTTGCATCCGGGGATCAAGCCGCACCTGCCTTTGGAATTAACGGTGACGCGCCGCCAGGATGGCCAAGTGGAAAGCCGGTACATCCTGCAGGAGGACCGCCGCGAGTTCGTGCCGGCGGCTAAGGGCGCGAAAAAGGGCCACGCACCCGGCCAGCCCGCGGCGAAGGCGGATCCGTCGTTGTTGACCTACGATCTTCGGCTCGAGTGAGCGGTAGCCTCCGGCAAAAGTCGCGGGTCCAGCCTTTGATC
>CAXUFU010000551.1:0-2117 GCA_964250275.1 uncultured Chthoniobacterales bacterium
CCCTGCCGGGTGCCGGGCTATCGCTGGATTTTTCTCCCCGGCGTCCGCACGACAATTTACGACCTGGCACACAAAGCGTTTCTGCTGCCGCTGATCGATAACTCGTTGGGCCAGGTGGACGCCGCCGACGGCCAGTTCATCCATTCGACCCGCATCGCCCTGGTCGATCGCCAGGGCGAGGTGCGCGGTACGTTCGACAGTACGTCGCAAGAAGTAACGCAGCAGGTGCTGACCGCCGTGGGTGAGCTGCTGCGGGAGCAACCGGCTGCCGCTGGTTCACCCCGGACTTGAACTAACGCGCAGAAGATGCGACAAGAACTCGGGACCCGGTTGCTTATGAAAAACATCACGACTTCTCGGCGGGGAGCATGGCTCCTGGCGGCGGCCCTCTTGGTCGCGCAAAACGCGGCTCAGGCCTGTCCCGGGTGCAAACAAGTAGACGGCGCTCCGCTCAACGGCGCCAGCATCGGGTTCAGTTGTGACATCTTTCTCATGTTGGTCGTGCTCATTTCGCTCTTCGTCGGCTTCGGTTACATGATCTACCAGAGTTGCCGTGCCCTGGCGGAACGGGATCGTCTCCTGGAGAGTGCCAGCGGGTTCGAGTCAGGCTCCGTCGCCTGATGTCCGCAAAGATCGTCATCCTGGACGGCCACGCCGCCAATCCCGGAGACCTCGATTGGGAGCCGGTGCGCGCGCTCGGCGAGTGCACCATCTACGAGCGGACGGGGTCGGCGGAAGTTGTCTCGCGTGCGCAGGGAGCAGCCATCGTGCTGACGAACAAGGTGTTGATGCCGCGCGAGGTCATCAGCCAACTAGCCGACTTGCGCTACATCGGCGTCCTCGCCACCGGCGTGGATGCAATCGATTTACACGCGGCAGCCGAGCGCGGCATCGTCGTGGCCAATGTGCCGGCGTACAGCACGGCATCCGTGGCGCAGTTGACGTTTGCCTTGCTCCTGGAGTTGACCCACCACGTCGGCCATCACGCGGCGAGCGTCCGCGAGGGCGGCTGGGTGCAGAGTCCTGACTTTGCGTATTGGGATTACCCGCTGGTGGAGTTGGCCGGCTTGCAGATGGGCCTGATCGGGTTTGGCGCCATCGCCCAAGCCGTGGCGCGGATCGCCTTGGCCTTCGGGCTGAGGGTCGTGGCGACCCGCCAGGCTGATCGCCCCGCGGAAATCCCCGAAGTGCGGCTGGTCGATCTGGAAACGCTCCTGCGCGAAAGCGACATCGTGAGCGTGCATTGTCCCCTGACGCCGCAAACGCGCGGGCTGGTCAATGCCGCGCACCTCGCGATGATGAAGCCCACGGCTTACCTGCTCAACACGAGCCGTGGTCCGGTGATCGTGGAGCAGGATCTGGCGGACGCGCTGAATAACGGCCGCTTGGCCGCCGCCGGGCTGGATGTGCTTTCGCGCGAGCCGCCCCCCGTCGACAATCCCCTGCTCACGGCTAAAAACTGTCTCATTACCCCGCACATTGCGTGGGCCACGCGTGCCGCCCGCACGCGCCTCCTGGAGATCGTCGCCGCGAACATCCAGGCCTTTTTAAACGGTGTACCGCAAAACGCCGTTTCGGCCCGCCCATGACGGTTCCGTTTGTAGGGCGACCGCTTCGGTTGCCTGGAACAGCGCCATAACTCCAGCGCCATACGCGGCAGGCGGAGCGCCCGCCCTACAGTGGAGACGCCTCCGCCAAAATTTCCCGTAGCCGCGCCACCACGCGCGGCGTGCCGTTAAAATCGCCGGCAGCCGCGATTTGCGTCCGGTAGGAGTCTAGCTGGCGCTCGAACCTCGCAAAAATCGCCGCGTCCGGACGGCGGGCGGTGGAATAATCGCCATAGCCCAGCGCCCGCACGTGCCAGGCGTTGATGAACTGCTCGAAAAGCAGGGCGATCGGAAAACAGAGGATCGGCTTGCCGAAATGCAGCGCCTCGCAAATTAGATTATGGCCGCCGTTGACGACCGCGTAAGCGCAGCCGGCCAGGTCCTCCAGGATGGCCCGATCGTCGAAGGGCTTGAAGGTGATGTTCCCGCGCCGATGTTCGGCCTCCGCGCCATAGCCGTAGACGATCACCGGCCGCTTCAGCTCCGCCAGCGGTGCCAGCAGCGGCCGGA
>CAXUFU010000552.1:0-2114 GCA_964250275.1 uncultured Chthoniobacterales bacterium
GGTTCGCAACGCGTAACTCTGCATCCGTTTTCGAAAAGAGTTCGGATCACTGGGTGGCGACCTTCATGTCGAACGCGAGTTTCGTGCGAATTGTCGCTTGCACCAGAGTAACTTAAATCCTACTAATCCCTTCAGTTCCTTCACCTCCCAATCACAGTCTCCCCCTTGCGGTCTCCCCCTACCGTTATGCAATCCCTCATCTACGTTGTCTGCACTCTTGGTACCATCGGTCTTGTCAGTGTCGTTTATGCAGCCTTTAACGCCCCGGAGGCGATTGAGGATGATCGGGGATTTCGGCTTCTTGATCCGGCCGAAGCGGAGCGCTACGAGGGTCTGTCTCGCGCCACCTTGACCGAAGGCGACGTGGTGTTTTTCAAGTAGGCTTCCGCCGTGCCGCTCGGTGGCGGCGCGCAGGGAATCGTGGTTGGTGGAAGATCGCGTTCGTGGTCTTGTATTCCACCTGCAGGCGCAGCCTCGGGCTTGCCTCGTGGCGCATCGTGTCGTAAAACGCGTGCGGCTCTTTACTGGTGCTTTTTGAACGAACTGGCTATTGTGCACCAGCAAACGCGAGCTAAAATCCGCGTGATGCAAACGTCTCCAGTGAAGTTGATCTTGTGGAACGAATCCTGCCCTAGGTGTGAGGCGCCACACGCGGTGTAGACCGTTCACTATGGATTCTGCGAGAAATTCGGCCATCGAGGCAAAAACTCCACCGAGTAGGTACGTCCCTATCAACATCGCTTCCGCCCGCCGGAAAGAGGCCCCTCCCAAACGAGGCAAGAGCCTCATGAGCTGGCTGGGCGGGGGGGGTCTGGCGGGGGACTTGGTCGCGATCGTGTGCGGTCTGCTGCTGGCCTTTTGGGTGCGCTTTGAGACGCCCCTCCGGTATCTGGGCAGGACTTCGTCCAAAATGACGCTGCTGGACTATCGCGGACATTTCGTCTTCCTCATCTCCACGCTGTTGGTCTTGCTGTTTCACTTCGGCCTGTACTCGCCGACTCAGGCGCAACGGCTGCGCAAGATCAACGCGGTCATCCTCACGAGCTGTACCGCTTTCTTCCTCGGCAACTTCGGTCTGAGCTTCCAGCTCAACACCCAGCCAATCGTCAGCCGCATCTTTCTGGTCTGCGCTTTTCTTTTCACCCTGGGCGCGCTGCTGGGTTGGCGCTGGCTCTTTGATCGCTTTCTGGGCATTGCAGCCATCGCATCTGTGCTGCAGCGTCGGATTCTGCTGGTCGGCTGGAGCGATCAATCCGCCAAACTGGTGGAGAACGTGCTGAAGGATCCGAAGCATCCTTACCAGATCATCGGCGCTGTCCCTACGGCGGAAGGCTCTTATGATCTCGACCCGCCCGCCACCATCGAGCGGCTGGGAGATCACGAGGATCTCAAGGAGCTTTTCGCCACGCACGCTATCGACATTGTCGTGGTCTCCGATCTCAACCCGACGCGCGGCGAGTTAATCGACCTGGTCACGCTTTGCGAAAAGGAAGGCGTGCATCTGCAGGTCATCCCTTCCTGCTTCCAAATTTTGGTTTCCGGCCTGCATTTGGAAACGACCAGCGGCGTGCCGGTGCTCGGCATCAGCCGGCTGCCGCTCGATTCCCCGTGGAACCAGTTACTCAAGCGCACCCTGGACATCGTGGGCGCCCTGGTAGGTTTGGTAGTCAGCGCTCCCTTGATCGCCATCTTCGGCGCCCTGGTTTATCTCGAATCGCCTGGGCCGATCTTCTACCGGCAGCGGCGCCTCGGGTGCAACGGTCAGGTTTTCTATATCGTCAAGATCCGCAGCATGCGTTTGGATGCCGAGCACGCGGGTGTCCCGGGCTGGACGCGCAAAGATGACCCCCGCCGGCTGAAGATCGGGTCGATCATGCGTTCACTGAATATTGATGAGGTGCCGCAGTTTTGGAACGTCCTGCGCGGAGAGATGAGCTTGGTTGGGCCGCGTCCGGAGCGTCCGGAATTGATCGAGAACTTCAAGGAGCAGATCCCGCATTACAATGCGCGCCACGGCATCAAGCCGGGCATTACCGGTTGGGCGCAAGTCAACGGCTTGCGCGGCGATACGGACCTGGTGGAACGCATCAAGTGCGACCTGTACTACATAGAAA
>CAXUFU010000553.1:0-2110 GCA_964250275.1 uncultured Chthoniobacterales bacterium
GTGCGTTTCGAGGATTGGGAAACCGGCGAGACGCTCGAGACGAACGCGGGCGCGGCGCGCGCCGCTTGGCTGCAAGGCCAGGAACGGCATCTGGCGGCTTGGCGGCGGGATTGGGTAGGGGACAGCCGTTTCGAGTACGCGCGTTTGCGGCTCGACGAGCCGCCGGAACGGGCTTTGCGCGCGTATCTCCGCCGGCGGCAGGGGCTGGCTGCCGGCAGGAGATAAGACTGAAACCCCGCGCCGCGCGTTATTGTCCATGCTGACACTGCTTTCCCCGGCGGGCCTTTGGGCTCTGGCGGCGCTGGCCCTGCCGCTCGCGCTGCATCTTTGGCGGCGCCCGCCGCAAACGGTGCGGCTGGGCAGCTTGCGCTATCTGGAGCGGGTGACCCGGCATCGGCCCCGCGATCTGCGTTGGCGGGAGCTCGTCTTGCTCGCGGTGCGGCTGCTGTTGCTGGCGCTTCTCGCGCTGCTGCTGACGCGGCCGCACTGGCGTCCGCCTTCGTTCGATCGTCCGCAACATTGGGCGCTCATCGATCCCAACGCCGCGCTCCAGGGCGACTCCCTGGCCCGGCTGCACGCCTTGCAAACGTCCGGCTACGAGACTCATGCGCTGGCAGCCGGTTTTCCCCCGCGAGGGGCTGGGGGAACGGGTACGCGCGCAGGGGGTTCGCTGCCGGCGCCGGATCTCTGGTCGTTGTTGCGCGAGGCGGAGGCCGGCCTGCCGGAAGGCTCGTCGCTTGCGGTCTTTACGCCGGGCCGGCTGGCGTCGTTGCGCGGCGACCGGCCCGCGCTCTCCCGCTGCCGGGTAGAGTGGGTCGTGACCTCGGAGAGCGCCAGCACGGAGCCGGGTGCCGATCCGAAGCCGCGGGCAGAACCGCTCAAGGTTGTCATCCTACACGAGGCCGCCCGATCCGAGGACGCGCGCTATCTGGAGGCGGCAGTACGCGCCGTGGCGCAGGTCAGCGGACGCGACATTGCCGTGAAGGTGGCGGATGCGGCCGCGCCGGAAATCGCGGCCTGGCACGCCGATTGGGCGTTCTGGCTGAGCCACCGGGCGCCGCCGGAGAGTCTGGCTGCGAAAGTGGCGAATCTCTTGACCGACGCGGAATACGACACGCCACCCAACCCCGTGGCCGATTGGATCGTCCCGCAGCCGGGCGTGCCCGGCGCGGACGCGACGTTGAACCGGCTCTGGCGACGGGTACCGGCGCAGATGAGGCGGAACGCGGCGGTTTTCTGGACGGATGGCGAAGGGCAGCCGCTGTTGACGCTCGTGGTCGATGATGGTGGTGGGACGCGCCCAGTGAATGGTTCGTTCTCCAAACAGTCAGGGACCAGCTCGGAGAGCCATCCCTACCTAGGGCGTGGGCGCTGGCGCTTCTTCAGCCGGTTCAACCCGGAGTGGACAGACCTTCCGCGCACGACGGCGCTGGCTGCCTGGCTGCGCGCCATGCTGTTGCCGGAAACCAACGCGCCGCTTTTCGCCGACCCCACGCATGACTTGCGCCGGGCCGACCCCGCACAGTTGCCCACGCTGCCAGCGCCCGCGGGCGCCCGGCCTGTCGTCCTGCCTCTGTCGCGCCAAACGCCCGGCTTGCAAGGTTGGTGCTGGCTCCTGGCGGCGATTCTTTTCGTTCTCGAGCGTCTCCTCAGCCACCGCCCGCGCACCGCTTTGGCGGTCGCCGCGAGTGCCCTGGCGGAGCAACCCGCGACGAGTCTTGCCCCATGACGATTACGCGTCCACGCCTGCATGAAATCGCGCGGCGCTGGCGCTGGCGGGCCGCCGGCCGCGACGTGCTCTTCGCCGCGGCGGGCGGGATGATACTCACCGCTTTGGTGCTGGCGTTGCCAATGGTGGGTTGGCAGGTGCCGGTGTTGGGGTTCTTGGGTGTCTTAGGCTGGCGGTTCACCGTCAGCCGGCCCTGGCGCGTGGATGTGGCGTTGCTCGCGCGGTATCTGGATCGGGTTCATCCCGCCTTTGAGGAAAGCAGCGCCCTTTGGCTGCGTTCGCCGGCAGACCTGACGCTGCTTGAGCGCCTGCAACTCAGACGCCTGAACGCAGCGGTGCGTGGCATCACACCGGAGACCGCGCCCACCCTTTTCGGTGCGC
>CAXUFU010000554.1:0-2103 GCA_964250275.1 uncultured Chthoniobacterales bacterium
CAATAGTTCCAGCGCGCGCTCGACCAGGAACGCGACTCCCCGGCCGGTCGATTCCCGCCGGCCGGCCGAGCCGCCCAGGAACACGGGCTTGCCGGTGACGATCTCATTGACCGAGTGGCCGACGTAGACGCTGTACGTGTCCATGAACCAGGCCATAATCTGCTCGTTGGTGCCCATGTCCGGCCCCATAATATCGGTGTGCGGGCCGATGAAGGGGATCATCTCCTGCATGTACCGGCGGCTGAGCGTTTCCAGCTCGCGGAGCGAGAGATCACGTGGGTTGACGGTGATCCCGCCCTTGGCGCCGCCGTAAGGCAGACCCGCCAGCGCGCATTTCCAGCTCATCCAGATGGAGAGTGCCGCGATCTCGCCGAGATTGACGTCGGGCGAAAAGCGCGTGCCGCCTTTGGTCGGGCCGATGGTCAGATGGTGCTGGACGCGATAACCCGTGTAGACGGAGACCGAACCATCGTCCCGGTGGATGGGCAGGGAGACGACAACCGCGCGTTTGGGCATGAGGAGCCGGTCGCGGTCGTTGACGTCGATGTTCAGGTAATCGGCGATCAAGCGGAACTGTTCGCGCGCCATGTCAAAAGCCGGGTCAGCGTAAATAGGGGGGTGACGGTCCATGCAGAAATGTACGCTCAACTAGGCAGCGAACAATCCTTCGGAAAAAAGGAGGCTCTCCCGAGCCCGTCCCTTGCTGTCTGGGCAGGGTGAGACCACTAGTCGTGCCAAAAGCCACTAAATGGTTTTTCGGACGGACAGTCAGGGGACCGGGTCGGAGACCCATCCCTACCTTTGCTTGGACGCCCCGCGTTTGGCTTTGGCGGTCGCCTTTGCTACAGTCGGGGAACTCCATGATCCCGCACACCAAGCTTTTCATCCCTGGCCCGGTCGAGGTCTCGCCGAAAACTCTCGAGGCGTTTGCCCAGCCGATGATCGGCCACCGGGGCAGCGAATTTAAAGCGCTCTCCCGTTCCATTCAGCCTCGGCTGCAAACGCTCTTTGGCACCGCGCAGCCGGTCTTTCTTTCCACGTCGTCGGCTTGGGGCGTCATGGAAGGAGCGATCCGCAATCTCGTGCACAAACGCGTGCTCTGTTGCATGAACGGCGCGTTTTCCGATAAGTGGCTCGACGTCAGCCGCCGTTGCGGCAAAGAGGCCGACGCCTTGCAGGTCGAATGGGGCGAACCAATCCGCGGCGAGATGCTCGCTTCGCGCTTGGCCTCCGGCGATTACGACGCGGTGACTCTCATCCATAACGAGACTTCCACCGGGGTGATGAGCCCGCTGCCGGAGTTGGCCGCGGTGCTGCGCGAGTATCCGGATGTCGTGTCGATCGTGGACAGCGTATCTTCCTTCTCCGCCGTACCAATTGCGATGGATGAACTCGGCTTGGACGTCTTGCTGACCGGCAGCCAGAAGGCGCTGGCCCTGCCACCTGGACTGGCGCTCTTCGCGGCCTCGCCCAAGGCGTTCGACCGCGCGGCGTTGGCCAAGGATCGCGGGTACTACTTCGATATTCTCGAGTTCAAGAAAAACCAGGAAAGCGACATGACGCCGAGTACGCCGAGCATCGGGCACATTTACGCGCTCCAATCCAAGCTGGACGACATTTTCAGTGAAGGCATCCCCGCGCGCCACCAGCGGCATGAGCAAACCAACGCCACCGTCCACGCCTGGGTGAGAGAGCGCGGGTTCGACTTCTTCGCGCCGGAAGGATACCGCTCGAAGACGCTGACCTGCGTGGCCAACAGCCGCGGCGTGGACGTCGCCGCCTGGATCGGGCGGCTGAGAGAGCGCCACCATTTCGTCATCGATGGCGGGTACGGCAAGCTCAAAGGCAAAGCCTTCCGGATTTCCAACATGGGCGACGAAACGGTCGCGAGCGTGCAGGAACTCCTGGCGGCGCTGGACGATGTTTTCGTGGCTTAGACGCCGTTGGGAACCAGCCGGCATCAACGAGGTCAACGGCACTTACGACAACGCCGATCCTCCTTATGGCAACGATGCGATGTCCGGGTTTGTGCCGCGCAATCTTCCGCGTGTAGCGGCGGTCTATGACCGTCGGATACGTGTGCCTGTAGCGGCGGTCTATGAC
>CAXUFU010000555.1:0-2052 GCA_964250275.1 uncultured Chthoniobacterales bacterium
GTGTGAGCGATTCGGGTTTGGGTAACCCACGCCCTGGATGACCGCGAGATGGCCATCGTCATAGAGCGCCTTGAGCGGAGTCAGCGCGGGATGCAAGCCGCAATAGCCATCGAGCTTGAGCACCTTGTCGGCGGGATGTCCCAAGGCGGGTCGGGCGCTGTGGTAGGCGTCGTCCGCCCACGGCGGCAGCATGTTCAAGCCATCGTTGCCGCCCGCCTGTTGGAGGACGACCAGGATGGGGCCGTCCTTACCGGTGACGATCTGGGTGGCGCTGTTTTCCGCCTGCGCGTTCAGGGCAAAGAACGTCCGATCGATGAACGCGGGCAGCGTCCAGGAGGCCGCCGCGCCGAGCACCGATGTACGCAGGAACGAGCGCCGCGTCTGGAGGGTGCCCGGTTCGTGGCTGGCGGAGCCGTGATCGTCGTCGTGGTCGTGGTTCATGGGGGGAGAAAAACCGTCCGGTACGATAGGTTAGCAGAGTTGGAAATGGGGCGTGCTCATCATCAGGTGGAGCAATTCGGCCACGTGTTGATCGGTTACCGTCGCACCGGCGGCGTGCAGGTAATCAATGAAGGGCTGCTGCTCTTTGGCACTGAGCGGCTGGTCAAAGAGCCGCACGGTCAGGTTCTGCACCAGCGCTTTGGCATCGCCGCGCAACGCCGGCGGCGCGAGTTTTTGCAAGTCCGGCCGGTTGACGATTTCGGCTGGCGCGCCCGGGACCTCGGGAGCCGGCACAGGCGCTACAACCGGTGGCAAAGGAGCTTCCGGCTGATCCGAAACGAGCGGCGGCATCTTGGCGTTGGCGGCGATGACGGCGGCCGGACGCTTGACGGCATTGATCTTCCCGCTGATGAGCGCGCCGGCGAGATTGTAGCGCAGCAGCAGCGTCGAGGTGCTGATCCACGCCTTGCCGCCGTCCCAGCCTTTGACGCTGGGCGGCGCGAACGGCGTCTGCCCGAGTTGCCGCAAGGACCCCATCAGCGGGAGCTTTGGCGGCAAATCGATGTCCAGGGTGCGCGTGGACTGCACCAGCCACTGGATCGGGCTCTTTATCTGGCTGCCGATGACTTGCGGCGAGTAAAACTCCTGGCTGGCAAACATCCGCCGCAGCACGGGACGCAACTCGTAATTTCCGGCCAGCAAGGTCCCCGCCAACGAGGACAAAAGCGGCGTGCTAGGATTCTCGTCCGCAAAAAACGTCCAGAGCTTCTTCGTGATGAAAACCGCGCAAGCCGGCTGTTGCAAAATGGCGTCGATGACCTGATCGCCATCGGAAACGGTCTGGCCCAAGAACTGTTTGGGTGTGCTGTCGTGCTGGGAGTATTGGAAGAGGAAACTCTCGTCCTTGGGATTGATGCGATAGCCGGTGAACGCGCGCGCGCCTTCGGTCACGTCCTTCTCCGTGTAATGGCCCTCACCCAGGGTAAAGAGCTCCATCACTTCCCGCGCAAAGTTCTCATTAGGATGGGCCGCCTTGCTCTGTTGCAGATCGAGCCAATCGATCATGGCGGGATCGCGCGATATCGCCTTGACCAGCACGCCGAAGTTGCCGCGGGCGTGCTCGCGAAAGGTCTGGTTCTGGCGCCACATCAGGTACGCGTCGCGCACCTTCTGTATGCTGGTGGCAAAATGTCCGTGCCAAAACAGGGTCAACTTTTCCTCCAGCGGGTCGCTGGCCTGCCGCATCCGCTCGAGCCACCAGGCGCCCAGGTCGACGATGTCCGCGGCCTGGGTTTGGCGCACTCCTTTGAGGATCTCCTGGCGCGCCATCTGCCGGGCCTTTTCGTCGCCGGCGGGGGCTTCCTGCATGGCATCCCGCACCTCCTCGCGCAGGTGAGATTCCGCGGCTGCGCCCAGGCGGGCGGCGGGGCAGCAACCGGCGTGGCGGGCCCGTCGACCAATTGCCGCAAGGCCGCCTCCAGCCCGCCCTGCGCCAAAGCATCGATTTGCTCCGGCGGCCCGCCAAAGCCGGCGCGGTTGAGCAGGTGCGCCGCCTTGGCACGGTCCCAGTCGTTGGGGGAGATCGGGGCGAGCATCGCCGTATATTAACCA
>CAXUFU010000556.1:0-2051 GCA_964250275.1 uncultured Chthoniobacterales bacterium
GGCGCGCAATGGATCGTCCGGTACGCGGCGGCGGGATATCGGTAGCGATCGCTGAGGGCCTCATCGAGCAGAGGAGTAATCTTGCGCTCCTCGACCACAAGCTGGCCGCCGTACCAGGTGCTCTGCGGTTCCAGGGCGTCGTTGAGTAACACCAGATCGGCACGCCGGCCGCCGCCTAGCCCGCCAAATTCCCCGTCGAGATGATAGCGTGTGGCGGGATGCAAAGAGCCCAGGCTCCAGGCTCGCGCGGGCGAAAGCCCGGCTGCCACCGCCTGCCGGGTCACCCAATCCAGGCCAAAGGTGAAAACGTCATCGGCATCGCGGTCATCGGTACAAACGCAGACCCGCTTGGTGTTGGCGCCCAGCTCGGTTACGGTCTTGATCGCCTCCGGCAACGAGTTCCAGGGTGTCGTCGGCGGCCCACCGCGCAGGAAGATCCAGAGGCCTGCTTCTAGAAAATCGTCGGCGATGTCCCGGTCGATGGACTCGTGCGTGTCGGTGATGCCGCTGGCCGCGCACGCGGTCACGAACTCACGGCCATAGATGTGCCCACAGACGGGCCGGCCACGCCCGAGCGCCGCGGCCAGGATGGCGTGGCTGCGTTCGTCCCCCAGCGCGACCTGCACGAAGTCCATCTTCTCGCCCAGCGCGACGGCTTCAGGCCAACGATCGAACAGCGCGCTGATCTTTTCCGCCGTGAGATCGCCGCCCGCCGTTTCGAGCTCCGGCGTGGTCGCCGGCACGGTGCTCGGAACGGTTAAATAGACCGAGAGCGCGGCTTGACGCGCGTCCTCGAGCATCATCTCGATGCCCGCCGCATCCAAAACATTGCCGATCTCGTGGCTATCGCAAAAAACCGTGGTGGTACCGTTGAGCAGCGCCCCTTCCGCGTACGCGCAGGCGGTCATCATGCTGCTTTCGATATGAACGTGCGGGTCGACCAAGCCCGGCGCGATGATCCCGCCGCGCGCGTTATAGAACATGGTCTCTCCACCTTTAAGACAGGCGCCGCTGGGCCGCACCGCCGCGATGCGGCCGCGGTGAATCCAGACTTCGCGCTCTGCGTGCACCCGCTCCGTGTACGTGGACAAAACCCGCGCACCGGTGATGACCAGCTCGGGCGCCAGCCGGCCCCCGGCCACGGCGGCTAGCTCACGGGTAAGCGCGGCGAGCGGCGGCACGCTGAAGCGGTTCAAGGTCATGGCATCTGGAGTGGGTAATCAGTAGGGAATCTTATCCGGCTTGGCTTTCCATTCTTCGAACACCTGCCAGGCTTCTTCGCCCAGCAGCGGCTCCGTCCGGATGGCACGCTCCGCCAGGGGCAGCGGAATCTCCCGATAAATGGCGTCGTCATCGAAACCGGCGGCGGCCGCATCGCCGCGGGTGTTGGCGAAATACACGCGGTCCAGGCGCGCCCAGTAAATGGCGGCCAGGCACATCGGGCAGGGCTCGCAGTTGGTGTAGATTTCGCAGCCCGCCAGCGAAAACGTGGCCAACAAACGCGCGGCCTGGCGGATGGCGACCACCTCCGCGTGCGCGGTCGGATCGCACGTGGACGTGACCTGGTTGCAGCCGCGGGCGATGACGACGCCGTCCTTGACGATGACCGCGCCAAACGGCCCGCCGCAGCCCTCGCGCATGCCGGTGCGCGAGAGCGCGATGGCTTCGCGCATGAAATCGGCCGGAGAGGCTGGCGTAGACATGGCAGGGTCCGCCCGCGAGATCAGGCCGCCAGCGCGGTGTTGGTTTGCCGGCAGGGAATGAGTTTGCCCGGCACGTTGGCGCGCATCTGATTGGAGCCAAAGCTCAGGCGCACGTCGAAGTTCGGATCGAAGTCGAGGCTGAGATTGTAATCCCGCACGATGTTCGCCAGAAAAAGCGGCGTGTGAATGAGCGTCATGTTCATGCCCAGGCAGATGTGCGAGCCGCCGCCGAAAAATCCATTGGCCTTGGGAGGGTAAGTCTTGCCGTCGAGATAACGCTCCGGACGGAAGCTGAACGGATCCGCGTAGATCTCGTACAAGAAATGGCACAAGTCGTTGTTGTGGATG
>CAXUFU010000557.1:0-2051 GCA_964250275.1 uncultured Chthoniobacterales bacterium
GAGCAGCAGGCCGGCGCCGCGTTCGACGGGCGATTCCGGGTGCAGGGCGGCCCGGGCGAGCCGGGCCCGCCGGTCCGGCGCCACCGCGATGGCCACCCCGGCCAAGATCAGGCCCGCGCAAACCAGCTCCCGCGTATCCAGCCGGGTGCCGAGCCACTGCCACTCGAGCAGGGCCGCCAGCGGGGAGGCCAGGCATTGCACCATCAACGCCGTCAGCCGGCTCCCGAGCCTGGGCAACGCCGCGAACATGGCCAGATCGCCCATGCCAAACCCGACGACGCCACTGAGTACAAAAACCGGCAGCGCCGCGCCGCGCCAGCCGCCGCCAAAACCCAGCGCCCACACCCCCAGCAGGAACGACGCGATCCACAGCCGCGCAAAGTTGGCCGCGAAAACGCCGACCAGGCGCGTCGTGCGGTGGGCAAGAACGGCCGAGGACGCAAAAAAGCAGGCGGCGAGGAAGGCGGGGAACAAGATCTTACCTCGGCGCCGCCAGCGTCCCCTGCTCGCTCCCTGGCGCCGGCGTGGGTTCGCGGCTGGCCAGCGTCGCGCAGAGGCTGCCGCCGAAAACGATCACCAAGCCCGACAAATAAATCCACAGCATCAACGCGATCACGCCGCCAAAGGTGCCGTACACCGCATTGAAATTCGTGATGTGCGTGGAGTAGTAAACGAACAAAGCCTGGCAGACCTGCAGCAGCGCCGTGACCAGCAGCGCCGGGATCCAAACTTTTGCGAACGTCACCTGGTGCCGCCGCCGGGGCGATAGCTTGTAGAAGAGCAAGAACCCGTAGAAAAGCACCAGGGTCGGGATTAAGACTCCCGCCAAAGAAAAAAGCGCGGGCACCCAGGTCGTGCCGAACGTCAAGAACCGCTCCACGATGTTCAAGATCGCCGGCGCGAGCACTCCCAGGAGAAACGCGCTGAGCAGCACGCCGAGCATCGTCAGGTTCTTGAGCGGCAGCTTCCACCAGGCCAGGGACGCGTCACCCCAGGCCTGGTTGATGGCGCTGACCAGCGCTTGAAAAAATCCGAGCGAGCTCCACAGAAAGCCCAGCAACGCCACCAGCCCGATCCGGCCCCGGGCGTCCAAAACGCCGTGGACCGTTTTGCGGATGGTCTGCTGGTCCGCCGGATCCATTGGCATGTACCTTTCCACGTTGCCGACGATGTAGTCGAAAGCCACCTTCGCCGCGTGTTGTTCGCCCACGAACCGCGCCGCCACGTCCGTGCCGACCGTGACCAGTAAGAGCAGCAGCGGGAAAAGGGCAAAGAACGCGTAATAGGCGAAGGAGGCCGACCAGGTCGTCCCGTTGATGGTGGAGAAGTTGTTGCCGGCAGCGAGCAACCAGCGCCACAAGGCGGCAGCGGTGCCGATCAGCCGAGGGCGAAAATCCGGCCAAGCGGCAGAGGCGGGGGCGGGGTCAACGGCCATGGGTCAGCAAGGGTTTTAGTCCGGCGTGCGCGCTGGGGCGACACTCTGCCCGGCCCGCCGCGTCTGTCCAGCCCTTATGACAGGCGGGATTTATTGGGCCGGAACGGCCTGCTTCATCAAAGCTTTGCCAACCGGCTGCGTCTTCTGATACGTATCTGCTGGATGTCTAGTTCAACACCGGAATCCGCCTCGGCCCCCCGCCGTCAAATCCGCGTAGCGCTTTTAGGCGTAGGGAATTGCGCTTCTGCCCTGGTGCAAGGGGTGGAATATTACCGCCAAGTCGAGCCGGGCGAAACCATTCCTGGCTTGATGCACGTGGATTTGGGCGGTTACCGGCCCGGCGACATCGAGTTTTCCGCCGCCTTCGATGTCAGCGCCAAGAAGGTCGGCCTGGATTTGGCCGACGCCGTCTTTGCCGAGCCGAATAACACCATCCGTTTTGCCCACGTTCCGACCACCGGCGTCACCGTGCGCCGCGGGCACACGGCGGATGGCTTGGGCAAATATTTGCGCGACCTCGTGCCCGAAGCCCCGGGCGCGGCCGAGGACGTTGCGGCCATCCTGCGCGAAAGCCGCACGGACGTCGTCGTCTCGTACCTGCCGGTCGGCAGCGAAG
>CAXUFU010000558.1:0-2043 GCA_964250275.1 uncultured Chthoniobacterales bacterium
GTCGTACGTAAGCAACGGCAATCCAGACAGTTTGGGACGGCTCGGAAAGCCCATCCCTACCTTTTTTTCGAGCCGCTACGAGGCGGTCAACTCGGCGCCAGCCCAGAGACTTCCGCCAGCAATTCGTACGAACGCCGGCGTTCCGCGTGGCCGTGCGTCATCGTGTTGACCATGATTTCGTCGGCGCCGGTTTGCTCGGCGAGCTCTTTGATCCGCCACTCCACCGTGGCGGGGCTGCCGACGAAATGATTCTTGCGGTAGGCATCCGCGTGCTGGCGTTCCCAAGGCTGATAGTCGTACGCCAGCGCCTCCTCCGGGCTGGGCAACGGCGCAAATCGGCCCTGCGAGCGCCACAAGCCGGCCAGCTCGAGCGTCGTCGCCAGCCGGTTCGCCGCCGCGTCCGTCTCGGCGCAAATGACGGAGATCGTGAGCATCAACCGCGGCTGGGGCAGCGTCGCCACAGGCTGAAATCCTTGCCGGTAGGCACGAGTGGCAGGCAAGACCCAGTCCGGGCTGAAATGATGCGCGAAGGCAAAACCCAACCCCAGCTCGGCCGCCAGCCGCGCCCCGAAGTCACTCGACCCGAGCAGCCACACCGGCGGCAACGGCACGTCGTCGGGCACCGCCCGCACGGAGCGGAAGATACTGTCGCGCGGAAACTCGCCGGTGCCGAAGGCGAACAACTCCGCCAGCTTCTCCGGAAAATCGTCCGCGCCGAGCCGGTCTTTCGAGCCGCGCAAGGCAAAGGCCGTCACCTGATCCGACCCCGGCGCGCGGCCGAGCCCGAGATCGATCCGCCCGGGATGCAAGGCGGCGAGCACCCGGAACACTTCGGCGACGTGCAAAGGAGAATGGTTCGGCAGCATGATCCCGCCGGAGCCGACCCGCAGCCGGCTCGTCAGGCTCGCGATGTGCCCGATCATCACCTCCGGCGCGCTGCTGGCGACGCTGGCCAGGTTGTGGTGCTCGGCCACCCAGTAACGATGAAACCCGAGCCGATCCGCCAGTTGGGCGAGATCGAGCGTATTACGCAACGCCTGCGCACCGGTCGAGCCGGAGCTCACCGGCGTCAGATCGAGGACGGAAAGGGGAATCGCCATGGGGTCTCCGACCCCCATCTTACACTACATCTTCGCGGGTGAAAACCGACACCACCCGCACTCCGCGCGCCTCGATGTTGACTTTGCCGCCTTCCTGCCGATCCACCAACGCCAGCACGAATGCCACCTTTCCGCCCTCCGCCTCGACAGCCTCGATGGCTTGAATGGTCGAGCCGCCCGTGGTGATCACGTCGTCGATCACCACGACCGCAGCGCCGGCTTTGAAATTGCCTTCGATGCGCTTCTTGGTCCCGTGTTCCTTGGCCGCCTTGCGCACGATGAACGTCTGCAAGCCTCTTCCCGGCTGCGCCAATTCCGCCGCGATACCGATACTCAGCGCGATTGCGTCCGCCCCCATGGTCAGCCCGCCGAGCGCCGCGACCTCCACGCCCAACTCGGCCGCTGTGTTCTTGACCAACTCCCAGCCGGCCGCCCCGACCAGCAGCGCCGCCCGGGGATCGAGTGTGGTGAGTTTGCAGTTGACGTAGAGATCGCTCGTGGCGCCCGAGGCGAGAGTGAAGCTCCCCCTTCGCACGGAGTTTGCCTTGAGGATCTGGAGCAGTTCGGTCCGCGCGTTCATCGCGCCTATAGTGGGCACGTATCCGCCCAAAGCACAAGACAGCAGCCGGCACGCAGCGAAGCTGCCATCCAAAAAAAGGTAGGGAAGGGTCTCCGACCCGGTCCCTGACTGTCTGGAAACGAGGAGCTTAAGTGGCGCCCGTCATCCCGTTTGGCACTCCTGCTATACCGCCGGGCCGCCTCCGCAGAAAGTGGAAGAGGCACACCGCAGAGCGGGAGCTTTGCCTGCCAGGCACGCTGTTCTCGGCAGGCGGAGCGCCCGCCCTACAAAGAGCAGCCGGCACGCAGCGAAGCTGCCTCCAAAAAAAGGGTAGGGATGGGTCTCCATAAGCGTTAACTTAAGGATCGACGCAGGATTTTGCCT
>CAXUFU010000559.1:0-2038 GCA_964250275.1 uncultured Chthoniobacterales bacterium
GGCTATGCTGGAGCGCGAAGGTCGCCAGCATCGCCGCCAGAATGGCGTCATTAGCGACCGGGTAAGCGGACGGCTCACTGGCCCACTTCCAGGTCGCCGCCAGAGATGTGGCGAAAATCCGATCGTCGGTCTCCGGCAGCGTCGTAAACTCGTCTTTGGGGTAGTCTTTGAAACTCGAGCCGGTCGACTTGAGGATCAGCAAATCCTCGATTCCTGAACACACCTCGACGTTTTCCGCGGAAGCGGTTACGCGCACCGTCCCGCGCGCTTGCTGCGCCTGCTGAAAGCTGTGCGGGTGCGGCGCCCCGGCAATGTTCAACCGATCCCAGCGGCGTTCCCAGATCTTGATCGAAACGCGCCGGACCTGTTCGTAGCGCTCCAGGAAGTGCCTGGCCAAGGTGACACCGAAACGTTCGGTCTCCGGCCCGAGCGCATCCTTCGCCAGCACGTTGACCGTGTTCTTCATCGTGTCGGTCAGAATGACCCGGCTATTATCGCCGGCGGTGTAGGAACTCTCAAAATCACCGCTGAGCCGGACGGAGACCTCGAGCTCCTTGACGCTGTGCTGCGCGCCCGCCCGGAGAACTTTCAGCACGCGCACGCGGGACTTGCCGTACTGGTGGTCGATCAATTTCGCGTTCACGTTGCCAGGTTCTCTCTGTGATAAACCCCGCGATGGCTAGAGGTTTGTGTTTGCCGTGCGCCCCGCCGGGGAGTACCCGTTGCCCAACCGGAAGTTACCAGGAGATTCGCGCGCGTCCATGGACATGTCTACCGTCAACGCCCTGGAACCCGCGGACTTCGTGCGCGTGGTGGGTCCGGCCTTCGAGCACTCCCCCTGGATCGCCGAAGCCGTCGCCGGCGACCGGCCGTTTGCCAGCGTCGAGACCCTGTGGCTGGCTCTGTGCGACGCCGTGCGCGCAGCGCTCCCGGTACGCCAGTTAGCGCTGATTTGCGCACACCCGGATCTGGTCGGCCGCGCTGTCCTGACCGCGGAATCGCAAGGTGAACAAGCGGCCGCGGGATTGAGCGACCTGACACCGCGGGAGGCGGCGATCTTTGCGCGGTACAACGCGGAATACAAAGGGCGGTTTGGCTTCCCCTTCGTTATCTGTGCGCGGTTGAACAAAAAGGATGCCATCCTCGCGGCGTTCCCCGTCCGGCTGCAAAACACCGCCGCGCGGGAACGCGCCACGGCCCTGGAGGAAATCTTCAAAATCGCGCGCCTGCGCCTGGACGATTTGATTACCCAATGATGACAGGCCCAGGCAAGCTCAGCACGCACGTCCTCGATCTGCAACGGGGCCGGCCGGCGGCGGGAATGCAGATCGAGCTGCGGGCTCTGGCGGATGCCAGCTTTTTGAAGACGGTCTTCACCAACGCCGACGGCCGCACGGACGAGCCGCTGCTGAGCGCCGGCGCACTCGTGGCGGGCGAGTACGAGCTCACTTTCCACGTCGGTGCGTACTACGGCGAAGCGGCGTTTTTGGATCGGGTGCCGGTGCGCTTCCGCGTGGCGGATCCGGCCGCGAGCTATCATGTCCCGCTCCTTTGCACTCCATGGGCCTACAGCACCTATCGCGGGAGTTAATGCGGCGGTGCGACGAACTCGGGTTGGTCAGCGACGAGCCGGACCGCCTCACGCGAACGTTCCATTCGCCGGCCATGGCGCGGGCCAATGCGCTCGTCGGCGGCTGGATGCGCACCTCCGGCCTGGAGGTGCGGGAAGACGCCGCCTTCAATCTCACCGGGCGCTGGCCCAGCGCCGCGCACCCGCGCGCCCGCACTCTCCTGCTCGGCTCGCATCTCGATACCGTGCGCGACGCCGGGCGCTACGACGGCCCCTTGGGCGTGCTGGCGGCGCTGGCGGCCGTCGAGGCGTTGCACGCCACCGGCGTCGAATTGCCGTTCCACGTCGAGGTGATCGGGTTTTCCGATGAAGAAGGCGTCCGCTACCAAACCAGCTACCTCGGCAGCCGCGCGCTGGCCGGTACCCTCACCCGCCAGGATCTGCGCGTCATCGAGGAGAAAGGTATCG
>CAXUFU010000560.1:0-2031 GCA_964250275.1 uncultured Chthoniobacterales bacterium
GCGCAGGCCCAGCTCGCCCGCGCCCTGGAACATCTGCTCCGCCACCTGGCCCTCGCCTTGCCCGCCGGGCGGTTCTCGGCGATGAATGACGCCCCGCCAAGATTCGTATCCTGACCGGCATTCAGCCCACCGGCATCCTGCATCTGGGCAACTACTTCGGCGCGTTGCGCCCGGCCGTCGCGCTCCAGCACGAGGGCGAGGCGTTCTATTTCATCGCCGATTACCACGCGCTGACGACCGTCCACAACGCCGCCAGCCTGCGGGCTTACAACCAGGGCGTGGCGCTGGACTTCCTGGCCTGCGGCCTCGACCCGGCGCGCGCCTGTTTCTTTTTGCAATCGGACGTTCCGCAAGTGACCGAGCTTGCCTGGATCTTGAGTACCGTGACGCCGATGGGCCTGCTGGAGCGTTGCGTCTCGTACAAGGACAAGATCGAGCGCGGGTTGCCGGCGTCGCATGGCCTGTTCGCCTATCCGGTGTTGATGGCCGCTGATATTCTCTTGTACGATAGCGACGTCGTCCCGGTGGGCCGCGACCAGAAGCAACACCTCGAAGTCACCCGCGACATCGTGGTCAAATTCAACGAGGCCTACGGCAACGTTTTCAAGCTGCCGGAATCACGCATCCAGGAGCAGACGGCGGTGGTGCCCGGGCTCGACGGCCAGAAGATGAGCAAGAGCTACGAGAACACGATCGAGATCTTTGCGGAGGAAAAGGTTTTGCGCAAAAAGGTGATGAGCCTGCAAACGGATTCCACCCCCGTCGACCAGCCCAAGCCGCGGGAAAACTCGACCATTCTCGCGCTGTACCGCCTGGTGGCCGACCCCGCGGACATCGCCCGCATGGAAGACGAGTTCCGCACGGGCGGCGTCGGCTACGGGGATTTCAAGAAGCGTCTTTTCGAGGCGATCTGGACCTATTTCGCGCCGATGCGCCAGCGCCGGGCGGAGATCCTGGCCGAACCCGGCTACGTCGACGACGTGCTCGCCCACGGCGCGCGCCAAGCTCGCGCCGCCGCCAGCCACGTGATGCAGCGGGTCCGCGCCGCCGTCGGCCTGCGAGCCTGACCCCTCCAAAAAAGGTAGGGACGGGTCTCCGACCCGGTCCCTAATTGTCTGGCTAACCGTGCCCGTGCACGGCCGGCCCCTGTTTCCAGGCAAAGCTTGTCAGGTAAAGAACCAGGTTGCAACGCCATCCCTTTTCTTCGGGAACGTGCCGCCCGCTGGGGTTTGACCCGTTTCCGGGCACGCTTGCCAGACAGTCAGGGACCGGCTCGGAGAGCCATCCCTACCTAGACGTAAACCCGCATTACCATTCGATGGCGACCCGCTGGCGGTTGGCGAAACGGTCCTGGTAGTACAGCTCGCCACGATGGCAGGCGTGCTCGTGAATCAGGCGAGTCACTTTGACGTCAAAACAGCAGTACTCGGCAATGTCCATGATCCGGCCTTGCCGCCACCACTTGATGGCGTCGAGGCCTTCGGCGGATTTGCCGACGCCGAGCGTGGCTTGGGCGAGCGATTCGAGCTTGAGCCGGTGGCCGAGCACGCGTTCGAGGTGCACCATGATGTCGAGGGTCGGCACCTGGCTGGGCAGATCGAGGATGGTGTAGCCCATGAGCACGTGGTAATCGAAGTGCAGGATGTTGTAGCCGATAACCAGATCAGCGCGCAGGAGCTGGCGGACGAGGGCGTCGACCTGTTTTTCGCTGTAGACGCAGTATTCGCCGCTGGCGGTCGAGTACGTGACGCCGACACTCATGCCCATATCCCGCTTGCAATCCCAGCCGCCGACATCATTGGCAGTACGTTGTGTTTCAAGGTCGAAGTAAACTACATTGCGTGGAGCGGGCATGTCGCTTCTACCATACAAGGTAGAACGCGGGTCTTGGAAGGGGAAAATCATTCGAGCAAAGTGTTTTCTCAGGGTCAGGCAACGAAGCTGCCGTTCGTCGCTGGGTAGGGATGGGTTCCCGACCCGGTCCCAAGCTGTCTGGCGAACGCCCCGGGGACACGGGGCCGCGCCACGGCA
>CAXUFU010000561.1:0-2005 GCA_964250275.1 uncultured Chthoniobacterales bacterium
CCGTACAGCGGATCGGGTCGCGCCAAGTTAGCTCCGCGTTGCCAGACAGCATGGGATGGCTCGGAGAGCCCACCCCTACCTTGTTTACGAACGGCAGCTTCGCTGCCTCTGGATTGTAGGGCGACCGCTTCGGTTGCCGGGCACAGCGAAACCCACGAGCGTCTCGGGTTCCTTGTGGCCCAGCACAGCGCCAAGCCCGGCAGGCGAAGCGCCCGCCCTACAGCAATGCCCGAACTACTTAAGCATTTGCCTTGACTTCAGTAATCGACGCGTTTGCCGGCGGGGTGAAAAGAGCAGGGTCAAACGGAAGGTCCGTCTCGTAGCTCATATACCGAACGGAAAAGTCGAGTTTACCGTCTTTAAATACATCAAGCTGAAATGGCTGGTGCGTATCGCGGCGTGAGTTTAGCACCAACCGGTAGTTAGACTCCTTGTACTCAAATGCCTCACATGACTGGCCCTCGATGGTTAGCTTACCAAGCCGGGTGGCCCCATGCTCCTGAAAGAACGCGACCTCTTTGCCCATTTCCAAAGACGACAAGTTGCCCGAGGCCTCTGTCCCGAGAAGCGGATTGTGAACCTCGAAGGTGGGGCCGGGATCGACGATGTGCCGGCCTTGCATCCCCTCCAGGTTGATCACCCAAATATCTGGCTCTACACAGATGATCAGTTGATGAAGGTGTTGCGCCGGGTCGTCCTCTTCTTCCGCCCGACTGTACGTAGTGCCGGCCATGTAGGCGATCTTGGGCTTGGCGGCGAAGGAGTCGGGAGGTGTGTCGGCAGAAATGTAGCGGCTGACAATCTTCGTCATGATGCGCGGCGCGGCAGCGGGCGCCGCAGATCTTGGCGGGTCAGCCTCACTTGTCTTTTCGCTCTTCTTTTTCTCCTCGAGGTGGTAGGCGTACAACTGGAGGACCAAAGCTTTGCCTTTGTCTGCGATGTAAGCCACGGCTGCTTTATCCACGCGCACCCACACATCATTCGAGGCCTGATGCCAAGAGGAAGATCCGGCGTTAGAACCAAGGAGGGCGGCGATTTCGGTCTCAGGTATGACTGAGCCATCGGTTGTTTGATACTGTTCGCTGCTCGATACTCCGTTACAGTATTCTACCAGCAAGTGCAGGCGGCCCACCGTATAGCCTTTGGCCTCTTCGGCCGGCTCTTGGGTGGGTACCGGCTTGCCGGGCCCAAGGCGTGCTTCGATTTCTCCCGGAGCTTGCCCGAGATGCGCAGAAGCTAATGAGACAAAGGCTAAATAGACGACGGGTAGAAGCAAGACACGTACGAGCGGCGTCATAAGATCAGAAGCAAAGGAATTTGTCTGGCTGTAGGCGGAGACACAAGCATAGCGCGTCTCCACATAGCAACCCGAAACGAAATTAGCCGGTCGGCCGAGCCCGCTCTACTCGCATTCGCAGACAATCCGGAAACCGACATCGTTGCTGGCATACGCAGGCTGGTTATAACCGCGCGCGGTGGCCTTCAAACTCGCGAACCGCGATTTCCAGCTTCCGCCCCGGTAAACGCGCTGCATCCCGTTTTGCGGGCCGCGCGGGTTGGCACGCTCCCCGCCCTTGTAGCTCTCGTAGTAATCCAGGCACCATTCCCACACGTTGCCAGAAAGATCCTCCACCCCAAACGGACTCGCGCCGGCAGGGTAAGCGCCCACCGGCGAAGTCTCCGCGAAACCATCGTTCACGCTCGGGTCGCGCCAGGCAAACGTCGTCAGGGAGTCGGCGAAATTCGCGAGATTGCCCTGGCCAGTCGTCTCGCCCCAGGGATACGTGCGCTCGTCGCCGCCGCGGGCGGCGTGTTCCCATTCGGCTTCGGTTGGCAGGCGGAACCTCTTGCGTTCACGGGCGCTGAGCCACTGGCAAAACTTGATTGCGTCCAGACTGCTGACGTAAATCGCCGGGTGATTATCATCGGCCCAAGGCCCCCGGCGAGTGCGGTGGGCGGGAGCAAACTGTTCGTACTGCGCGTTGGTCACCGGATGGCGCGAGAG